>JAUJMI010000404.1 GCA_030446945.1 Longimicrobium sp.
CTGGCTCCCCTCCGGGCTGCTCCTGGCGTTTCCGGTCGTGCTAGGCGTCGCATTCGCGCTGCTTTGGCCGCCGGCGCACTACGAATCATGGGGCTTCCAGATGCGCGCGGCCGACCTCCTGGTTCGCCGCGGTGTGCTCTGGCGCACCACGAGTGTGATCCCCTACGCGCGGATCCAGCATGTGGACGTGCGGCACAGTCCTCTGGAGCGGATGCTTGGGCTTGCGAGGCTGGTGGTCTTCACGGCGGGGATCCGCGGTGCCGAGTTGACGGTGCCGGGTGTGCCCGCCGAGGAGGCGGATGTGCTCCGCGACCGCCTCGCTGCCCTGGGCGGGATGGGTGATGCGCTCTGACCCGCCGATCCGGGCGCACGGGGGAGCAGGGGAAGGGTTTCTCCGACTCCATCCGTACTCCCTCTTTGCGGAGGCGGCTGGAGCCGCCCGAACGCTGATCCTTCCAGCACTGCTGGGCGGCGCTTCCATGGCGCGGCATCACTTCGGGCGTGGTGTGACGTGGGGATTGCTGATCCTGGCGGTGCCAGCGCTGCTCTTCGCGGTCGCGGAGTACCTGTCGTTCCGCTACCGCCTCTCCGGGGACCGGCTGTTTCTGAATTCCGGCGTGCTGAGCCGGCGCCGTCGGGTCGTACCGCTCGCGCGGGTGCAGAACGTGGACTTGCGGGAGAACGTGGTGCAGCGCCTGTTCGGGGTGGCCGAACTGCGGGTCGAAACAGCTGGAGGAGACCCGGACGAGGCAATCACCCTGTTGCTGGGCCGGGCTGAGGCGACGGCTCTCCGGGC
Source organism: Longimicrobium sp. (assembly GCA_030446945.1). Classification (GTDB taxonomy): domain Bacteria; phylum Gemmatimonadota; class Gemmatimonadetes; order Longimicrobiales; family Longimicrobiaceae; genus Longimicrobium. Next base: position 797 of record JAUJMI010000404.1, read on the forward strand.
AGATCTCCTCGCCCGCCGCGCGGACGCCGAGCAGGAGGCCGCCGACGCGGGTTCCCCTGCTGCCTCCGACGGTCGGGTGCTCGCCCGCCTGTCTCCACGTGACCTGGTGCTCGCGGGTCTGACCGGGAACGAGGCAGGGATCATCCTTGCTCTTCTGGTCGGCGCGTTGGAACTCGTGTCGCGCTTACCCGTCGCCCTGCCGCTCTCGCGGGTGGACCCGCGGATCATTTTTCCGGAGCTTTCGCGCGCGGGCACCATCCTGGTGAGCACCGGCCTGCTCCTCGCCCTGCTCTTCGTGGCCGTCCTGCTTTCCATCACGGGCGCCTTGGTGTCCTACGCTGGCTTCACTTTGGAGCGGAGAGGCAGCGAGCTGCGGAAGCGATTCGGCTTGCTCGATCGGCGCGAGGTTACGGTGCCCCTGGCGCGGGTGCAGGCACTTCGGATCGAGGAGTCCTGGATTCGGCGCTGGCTCGGATTCGCTGCATTGCGGAGCGAGACCGCGGGGGTCGGGCCGGGGGAATCCCGCCGCGGCGGTGCGGAAGCCTTCCTGCCTCTGGTGCGCACCCGTGACATCCCGCACGTGGCGCGGGCCGTGTTCGGAGACATCCAAGTCGGTTCACTTACCTATCGGCCGGTGCACCCGTACGCCCGGACCCGTGCGCGGCTGCGCTACTCGCTGCCGGTGCTCATTCTTTCGGCGGCGGCCACGCTGTGGTGGGGCGAGGCTGGCTGGGGACTGCTCGCTCTGCTTCTCGGCGCATATGCCGCGGGTTCCGCTCACTACCGGCACCTCGGCTACGCGCTCGAGCCCGGCTACGTGGTTGCACGCTCCGGATTCCTGAACCGTGTCACCTGGATTGTGCCCACGCGGAAGGTGCAGACGCTACACCTGCTGGAGACGCCCTGGCAGCGACGTCGGGGGATCGCTTCCGGCGTGGTGGATACCGCTGCAGGAGGAATCCGGATGCCCGATCTCGTTCGAGGTGAGGTGCTCGCCCTCTTCGCGCACGTTGCCCTTGGCGCGCGCGGTGGGGCGGACGCCGCCGAGGAGGTGGTTGGCGGCGGCCAGAGTGAGATCTGATCCTCACCATACCCGATCCAGCGCGTACGCTCCAGAATCACCGATGCGATCCGGGGCGCGGCCCGGCGGGAGAACGCCAGCCGGAGCGCCTCCCGCCCGGTCCGCCAGGTCGGCGTGAACGCCGGGCCCGCGAACGCGGTGTGACGTCCCGATCCGTCTGTCCTGGGCCCGCACCCGTGTCCCCCTGACCGCTCGCGTCCGGGGGCACGGTCGCCGGCTGCGTCATCGTTCCTGGGCAGGGGTTCAGGGCACATGGGAGCGCGTTTCTCCCAGGGAAGGCCGGCCTGAGTTTAACTGCCGGCGGGGGTTGGTTGCGAGGGGTAGGGCTTGCAAAGCATGCGCCAGTGCCTATACATTGTAGTCATGGTCGCGACCGCGAGGGGTTGGCGGCTGAACCTGTGTCTCGTTCGGGTGTATCCCTGTCACCATGAAGCATTTCCGTCGGATCACCGCGCTCTTCGCGAGCTTCCTCTTCCTCCACCTCACGGTGGGCGGAGCAGGACTGCTGCACGCGATGGCGTCCTGCGAGGCGCCAACTGCGTCGGAGCAGAGCGTCGGGGTGATGGCGTCCGGTGCTGAGATGGACATGTCGGACACCGCTCCCTCCCAGGGAGAGTCCCAACAGGTGCCGGGCTCCGACGACCAACGCTGCGACGGGCCTTCATCGCACACGGGTTGCCCCTCGGCGGCTCCCTGCCCGATTCCTCCAATCGCCTCCGGCACGAACGATTCCCTCGTTCCTTCGGACGCTTCCGCGCGTGCTGCCCGGCTGTATGTGCCGGTGCCGCCGTTCCGCACTACCCCGCCCGATCTCCCTCCTCCACGGGCGTAGTCCAGCGCACATCCTAGTTCGCCATGCGAACCGTCGGAACGGGTCCCATTCCGGGATAGTTCTTGCGGGATCGAGACACACGTCCGGGCCAATCTAACGGACCTTCGTGTGCTCCTCTGGACCTACAAAGGGGACATGTTTACTTCGTATTTGCTGTCTTTGCCTACGCACCGTCGTCTGACGGGTGGAGGCGTGCGGGCTCTCTGCGCGCTGAGCGCGCTCGGGCTTGCCTCAGCGGGTTACGTGGATCTGGCCCGCGCCCAGCAGGCCGTTTCGGCGACCCGCGGACCGGTCGCGCCCGCAGGGGTGGCCGCTGCTGCTCCGGCCGCTCTGGATACATTGATCGCACGTGCGGTCGCCGTCCATCCCGCTATCCGCGCGGCCGCAGCGCGCGTGGAGGCGGCGCGTGCGCGTGTCATACCCGCCGGCACGTGGCAGGACCCGATGCTGATGGCCGGCGTGCAAAATCTTCCGGTGAGTGAGCCGGGCTTCAGCGATTTCATGACCATGAAGATGGTCGGCGTGGGCCAGCTCATCCCCTATCCGGGAAAGACACGCCTGCGCCGTAGCGCGGCTGAGCGAGAGGTAGCGGCCGCCGAGGCCCGGCTCCGCGCCGCGCGGCTGGCAGTGGAGCAGCGAGTCGAGGATGCCTACTACGAGCTCGCATACCTCGACCAGGCACTCGAAATTACGGCGAACAACCAGCGCCTGCTCGTCGATTTCGCGCGAGTCACCGAGGTGCGCTACGGGGTCGGTACCGGCGCTCAGCAGGACGTGCTGAAGGCACGAGTCGAGACGGCGCGGCTCGCCGAGGAAGCGGTCGCCCTGGCGGAGCAGCGCCGCATCGCGCAGGCACGGCTCAACGAGGCGCTGGACCGCTACAGCGAGACGCCGGTTCCTACGGCTGCGGTCCCGGAGCGGATCGCCCGCGCGGCCGTCGGCGACTCGCCCCGGGAGATCCGCTTCGTCTC
>JAUJMI010000405.1 GCA_030446945.1 Longimicrobium sp.
GGGTGGGCCTCCACGCCCGCCGCTTCGCCCGCGACGGCGCCCGCGCGGTCGGCATCGAGCTGGACCCGCAGGCGGTGGAGGCGGCGATCGCGGCCGCCCCGCCCGGCGCCGAGTTCGTGGAGGGAGCCGTCGAGGAGCTGATCCGCCAGCACCTCCCCGCCGACCTCGTCATCCTGAACCCGCCCCGCGCCGGCGTCGCGGCGGAGGTGGCGGATGCGCTGGTGGCAGGGCGTGCGGAGCGCATCCTCTACGTCTCGTGCAACCCGGCGACGCTGGCGCGCGACCTGAAGCGGCTGTCGCCCGCATACACGCTGGTGGGGATCCGCTCTTTCGACCTTTTCCCGCAGACCGCGCACGTGGAGAGCGTGGCGGAGCTGCGGTCCAACGCTGACCCGGGCTGACATGCGCTACTTCGTGACGATCGGCGACCGCACGCTGGAGGTGGACCTCACCGGCGGGACGCCCGTGGTGGACGGCACGCCGGTTCAGGCGCAGCTCGCGCACCTGCCCGGCACGCCGGTGCGCAGCCTCATCGCGGGCGGGCGCTCGCACACGCTGACCGCGCACCCCGGAGACCGCAAAGGGCGCTGGCAGATTACGATGGGCGGCCGCCGCTTCGCCGCCGACGCCGTGGACGAGCGCACCCGCGCCATCCGCGAGATGACCGGCGCGACCGAGGACGAGGCGAGCAAGGAAATTTTGGCGCCGATGCCCGGTATGGTGGTCAAGATCGAGGTGGAGGTGGGACAGGCGGTGAAGGCGGGGCAGGGCGTCATCGTCGTGGAGGCGATGAAGATGGAGAACGAGCTCAAGGCGCCCGTCGACGGTGTGGTCGCAAAGATCGCGGTGCAGGAGAGGCAGACGGTGGACAAGGGCGCGACATTGATCGTCCTTGAATAGAGTATCCCCAACAGCAATCTCCGCGTGAGACCTGCTATGAAGCCGGGGCGGGAACATCGGCCATCCAACTCCCACGGGTGCGGCATGAACAGACTTTCGGTCGGGGCGCTGTTGGTCGTGGCGGCGCTGGCGTCGTGCGCGTCGCCGGGGCCGAGGAGCGCGGCGAGGCCGGCACCCGCGGGCCAGACGACGTATGCGCAGCGGGTGGCGGGGATGGAGCGGCAGGATGGGTACTTTCCGCTCTACTTCGATGCGCGCGGCGGAAAGCTGATGCTGGAGGTGCGGCGCGTGGGCGAGGACTTCCTCTACCTGAACTCGCTCGCGACGGGGATCGGGTCCAACGCGCTGGGGCTGGACCGGGGGACGATCGGCGAGGGGGTGGTGGTGCGCTTCGAGAGGCACGGGCCCAAGCTCCTGCTGGTGGAGCAGAACACCGGCTTCCGGGCGGTCGGCGGGAGCGCGGCGGAGCAGCGGGCGGTGGCGGAGTCGTTCCCCACCTCGGTGCGCGGCGCGTTTCCAGTGGTGGCGGAGGAGGGCGGGCGCATCCAAATCGACGCGACCGACTTCTTCCTGCAGGACGCGTTCGGCGTGGCGGGGCAGATCCGGCGCGCCGGGCAGGGGGAGTTCCGGGCGGACCGCGAGCGCAGCACCATCTATCTCCCGCGCACCAAATCGTTCCCCAAGAACACCGAGATCGAGTCGCTCCTCACCTGGGCCAGCGACAACCCCGGGCCGGAGATCGTCCGCCACACGCCGGACGGGCGCTCGCTCTCGCTACGGCAGCACCATTCGTTCGTCGAGCTCCCGCCGCCCGGCTACCGTCCGCGCGCCTTCGACCCGCGCATCGGCTTCTTTCCGCTCACCTTCTTCGACTTCAGCCAGCCGCTCGACCGCGCCTTTCAGCAGCGGTGGATCACGAGGTGGAGGCTGGAGAAAGCGGATCCGTCCGCGGCGAGGTCGGAGGCGGTGCGGCCGATCGTGTACTACATGGATCCCGGCATCCCCGAGCCGTACCGCACCGCGTTCCGCGAGGGCGCGAGCTGGTGGAACCGGGTGTTCGAGGCCGCCGGGTTCATCAACGCCTTCCAGGTGATGGACCTCCCGGAGGGCGTGGACCCGATGGACGCGCGCTACTCCGTCGTGCAGTGGGTGCACCGCACCGATCCCGGGTTCTCCATCGGCCCCTCCTTCATCGATCCGCGCACCGGCGAGATCATCAAGGCCGCCGTGCGCATGGACTCGTACCGCTCGCTGACCGACTACAACATCTTCGCCGGCACCCTGCCCACGGTGGTGGAGCCGGTGGGCGAGTGGGTGGCGAGCCTGGATGGCACGGCCGACGGCGAGGCGTTCGCACTGGCGCGCCGCAGGCAGCACGTGGCGCACGAGATCGGGCACACGCTGGGGCTGGCGCACAACTTCACCGCGTCCACCTACGGCCGCGCGTCGGTGATGGACTACCCGGGGCCGCTCATCGAGCTGCGCAACGGCCGCATCGACCTGTCGCGCGCGTACCGCGCCGGGCCGGGCGCCTACGACACCCTCGCCATCCGCTACGCCTACACGCCCTTTGCCACGCCGGAGGAGGAGGCGCGCGGGCTGCGCGCCATCATCGCGGAGGGGATGCGGCGCGGCCTGCGCTTCATGGGCGACCGCGATGCCGACGAGGCGGGGATGATGCCCGGCGTCACCCGCTGGGCGCACGGCGCCGACCGCATCGCGGAGCTGCAGCGGACGATGGAGGTGCGACGCTTCCTCCTGGACCGCTTCAACACCGCCGCGATCCGCCCCGGCGAGCCGATGTACCTCCTGAGCCAGCGCCTGGCGCCTGTGTACCTGCACCACCGCTACGCTTTGGAAGCGGCGATCAAGGCGATCGGCGGCCTCGAGTACACGTTTGCGCTGGCGGGCGACGCGCAGGTCCCGGCCACCATCCACGACCCTGCCGAGCAGCGGCGCGCGCTGGATCTCCTCGTCCGCGCGATGCAGCCGGAGGAGCTGGCGATTCCGGAGCGCGTGGCGGCGCTGATCCCGCCACCACCGTTCGGCTACTCGGGGAACGCGCAGTCGTTCGCGTCGCCGGCCGGCGGCGCGTTCGATCCGCTGGCGGCCGCGCAGGGGCTGGCGGCGAGCATCGTCAACGGGGTGCTGCACCGGGATCGCGCGGCGCGGCTGGTCTCCTTCCACGCCCGCAACCCCGCCGCCCCCTCGCTGGATGAAGTAATCGGGCGCCTGGTGGATGGCACCTGGGGCGCGCCCGTCCCCCCCGGCCCTCGCGATGCCGCCCTGCGCCGCGTCGCCCAGCGTGCGGTGCTCGATCGCCTGATCGCCCTCGCGGCCGACCGGCAGGCGGTGCCCCAGGCGCGCGCATCGGCCGAGCTTCACCTCGCGCGCCTGGCCGACCGCCTCCGCGCCCGCCGCGCCGCCGACGTGGCGCAGCGCGCGCACGACGAGCTCGCCGCCCGCGAGGTCCGGCGCTTCCTGGAGCGCCCCGCGCTCCCGACCGAGCCCACGCAGCCGCTGCCGCTGCCGCCGGGGACGCCGATCGGGAGCCCGTGAGGGGCCCCACCCCGCCCGTCACCTCGCTGCCCCTCCCCCAAAAACCACCTGGGGGAGGGGCGCACCCGGGCATCGGTGCGGGGGGCGGGGGGAGGCACGGGCAGCTGTGCGCGGCTGCCCTACCGATGACGGGTGTATAGGAGCAAGATCGGGTGGGGGCAGGGGTGGGCAGACACACAGGTACACACAGGTCTGCCCCTACGGGTGTCGGCGCGTAGGGC
>JAUJMI010000054.1 GCA_030446945.1 Longimicrobium sp.
GCACCGAGCGCCCCGCCCCCGCCTCGCCGGCGAGCGCCGCGCCCAGGTGGCCGAGGAACTCGCCCAGCATCCGTCGCTCCGCCCGCGGGCTTCCCGCCTCGCACACGAACACGCGTGCACTCCCCCCCCCCCCCGCCTCCACCCGCGCCCCCAGCGCGAAGCAGAGCCCCGTCACCGGATCGCTCTCCGCCGTGAGGAGGATGCGCACCCCCTCGCCCATACCCATGCGCTGCGTGCGCCCTTCGACGTCGAACACCTTGTTGAAGCGGAGCGCCTGCACGCGCGCCTTGAGCTGCGCCTCGTGCGCCTCCAGTGCGTGCGAGCCGGTGTAGACGCCCTTGTGGAACGAGCGCTTCTGCAGCTCGCCCACGGTGCGGATGCCCCGCGCGTTGAGGACCTGCCGCGCCTCGGGCGTGATCCCGTGAACGCGCGACAGGTCGTCCTCGCGGTCGGCCTGGGCGCGGCACTGGTCGAAGAAGCCGCACCCCGCGCACAACGGCATCACGTGCCACGCGGCCTCGGCGGGCGTGCACGCCGCCACGCGCGCCAGGTCCTCGCGGAGCAGCTCGCGCACGTGGTGGCGGTACGCGGCGAGCGCGAACGGTCGCGGCTTTCCAGCCCCGCGCGTCCAGATCCATCCGCGCCTCGTCTCCGCCACGCCGTCGATCCCCTCCGCGCGGCAGATCTCTTCGAGCAGGAGAGAGTAGAACGCGACCTGCGCGAAGTGCTGAAGCGTGCCGTTGCGGCTCCACTTGATGTCGACCACGCCGAACCGCGCCCGCCCGTCCCTGCCGCGGCGGATGCGGATCAGGTCCGGTTGCGCGGGCTGGATGGCGATACGCGGGTCGACCCCGTGCCGCGCCGCGAAGGCCGCCGGATCGCGCAGGAGGAGCTCCGGCTGCACGATCCACCGCGTCTCGCCCGGATCGCGCAACGCCTCGACCACGCGACCGTAGGCGAGCTTGACCGCATCGCCGTGCTCGTTGCGCCCCGCCGAGAGCACGGCGCCGGGAAAGCGGCGATCGAGCTGCGCCAGCTTCCGCCGCTCGAACACCCGCCCCGCCTGGGTGAGGAGCCCCATCCCCGGCCGCGCGCTGCCCTTGGGGATCTCGATTCCGCGCAGTGCCGGCGGCACCATCTCCCAGCGGAGGCGGCGATCGCAGCGGAAGCGGAAGTGCTGTGCGGCAAGCGATCCGGTTAGGCGAAGCGCCGGATCTTCGGGATGGGCCATGCGAACAGGTGCGGTCGTGGGGTGGGCTCGGGGAACGGATGGTACCGGGTCGAGGGGGGCGATACAAGCGAAGAAAAGCCGAACACTGGCCCCCGCCCCGCTCGTCACCTCGCTGCCCCTCCCCCAATAACTACCTGGGAGAGGGGCGCTGGCAGGCATGGGTGCGGGGTCGCGCGAGGCGGTGCGGCGGCAGGCACCGGGCAGCCCCGTGCGGCGGCCAGACGGGATTCGGTGTGCCCGGCAGCGGTCGAGGCGGGGGAGAGGGAGGGCGCGATGAATCGCGCCCCTGCGGGATTGGTGCGGAGGGAGGGGCGGCGGAGCAACGCCGAGCTCGGGCGCGATGAAATCGCGCCCGCACGAGTGCATCTGCGCGACGTCGCGTACCCACCCCCCTCTCTTGATAACAGCGAGGGCGGAGCCCTCTCCCGTTACCGGGAGAGGGGGCAGCGAGGAACGAGCGGGGGTGAGGGTCATCCTTGCGTCAACCAGCGCACCTGCTCTATCTTCCCGCCAGTTGAAACTGATTCTCACCTTCGGCTTCTCCGGCGGAACTCAGCGCATGCTGAAGCGTATGTTTGGGCGCAGGGACAAGGCGCCGGCCGCGGCTGCGTGCGGCGGGTGCCCGCTAGCGGCGTGCGCCACCGGGTGCGAGGCCGCCGTCCTGCGCATGGACTGCGAGCACGGCGAGGCGCACCGGCTGCGAGGGATGGGGCTCTTCGAAGGCTCCATGGTCCGCGTGCTGGATTCGCGCAACGGGATGCTGCTGGAGGTCAAGGGGTGCAAGCTGGCGCTGGGGCAGTCGCTCGCGTCGTCCATCCAGGTCCTTCCCGTCGGCTGAAGCCGTTGGCGCGGTCGCTGGCAGAGCTCGACCCCGGCGAGCGGGGCCGCGTCACGTCGGTGGCTGGCGACGCGGACGCTACGCGGCGGCTGATGGACATGGGGCTCATCCGCGGGACCACGGTGGAGGTGGTGCGCCGCGCCCCGCTGGGAGACCCGATGGAGGTGAAGCTGCGCGGCTTCATGCTGACCCTGCGCCGCTCCGAGGCAGAGCACATTACGGTGGAGTAGATGGACGCGACCGAAATCGGCGGCACGATCGCCGCACCCCCCGCACCCTCGCCCGCCCCCGCCGCGCGCGAGGGTGCGCTGCATGTGGCGCTCATCGGCAACCCGAACACGGGGAAGAGTACGCTCTTCAACGCGCTCACCGGAATGCGGCAGCGCGTCGGCAACTACTCCGGCGTCACGGTGGAGCGGGTGGAGGGGCGCTACCGCGACGCGGAGGGGCACCCCGTCACCGTGCTGGACCTTCCCGGCACCTACTCGCTGAGCGCGTCCTCGCCGGACGAGGAGATCGCGCTGGGGGTGCTGCTGGGGCGCACGCCCGGCGCGGATGCGCCGGACGTGGTCGTGGTGGTGCTGGACGCGCAAAACCTGGAGCGCAACCTTTTCCTCGCCACGCAGGTGCTGGAGCTGGGGCTGCCGACCGTCGTGGCGCTGAACCAGGTGGACGCGGCCGCGGCGGCCGGGCTGCGCATCGACCTGGTGGAGCTGACGCTGGAGCTGGGGGCGCCGGTCGTCGCCACCGTGGCGACGCGCGGCGAAGGGCTGGAGATGCTCAAGCAGGCGGTTGCGAAGGCGCCCGGGCTTCCGCGTCCCGGGCGCCGCTTTGAGCTCCCGTGCGAGGCGGCCCAGGCGCTCGCGCCGGTGGAGGATGCGCTGGAGGCCGGCGGGCTCACCCCGTCCGCGGCGGGGATGGAGGCGCTCCGCCTGCTCGCGGTGCGGCAGCCCGGACGGCACCTGGCCGGGATAGCGGGGCTGGACGAGGCGGTGGAGCGCGCGCACGACGAAATCGAGGCGGCGGGGCTTTCCGCGCGCAGCCTGGAGGCCGAGGTTCGCTACGGCTGGATCGCCGAGGTGGCGGACCGCGTCGTCACGCGCGCCGGGGGCGGCGAGCGCACCCTCACGGACCGCATCGACGCGGTGGCGCTGCACAGGGTGGCGGGGCCGCTGCTCTTCGTGCTGATGATGGGGATCGTCTTCCAATCGATCTTCACCTGGGCCGAGCCGCTGATCGGCATCGTGGAGGGGCTGATCGGGGGCCTGGGCGGGTGGGTGGCGTCGATCCTCCCCCCCGGCGACCTCAACTCGCTGGTGGTGGACGGGGCGATCGCGGGCGTCGGCTCGGTGCTCGTCTTCCTCCCGCAGATCGTGATCCTCTTCCTCTTCATCGGCTTCCTGGAAGACAGCGGGTACATGGCCCGCGCCGCCTTCATCATGGACCGCTTCATGAGAAGCGTGGGGCTGCACGGCCGCTCGTTCATCCCGCTCCTCTCGGGCTACGCCTGCGCGGTGCCGGGGGTGATGTCCACCCGTACCATCGAGAGCCCCAAGGACCGGCTGGCCACCATCCTGGTGCTGCCGCTGATGAGCTGCTCGGCCCGCCTGCCCATCTACGCGCTCCTGATCGGCACCTTCATCCCGCCCATCGCGGTCGCTGGCGTGTTCAACCTGCAGGGGCTCACCCTGCTGGCGATGTACCTGCTGGGGACGCTGACCGCGCTCGGCGTGGCGGCAATCTTCAAGCGGACGCTGATGCGGGGCAAGGCGCGTCCCATGATCATGGAGCTGCCGCCGTACCGCATCCCCAACCCGCGCTCGCTCTTCCTCACCGTGGGGCACCGCGCGAGCATGTTCCTGAAGCGCGCGGGGACGCTGATCCTGGCGCTCTCCATCGTCCTCTGGGCGCTGGCGACGTACCCCAAGACGGACGCGCCTGCCGGGGCGAGCGAGCAGGCGGCGCAGGAGGCGCAGCTCGCCGGGAGCACGCTGGGGCAGCTGGGGCACGCCATCGAGCCCGCCGTGCGCCCGCTGGGGTACGACTGGAAGATCGGCGTGGGGATCGTTTCGTCCTTCGCGGCGCGCGAGGTGTTCGTCTCCACCATGGGGACCATCTACGGCGTCGGCGCGGCGGACGAGGGCTCCACCTCGCTGCGCGAGAGGCTGCGCGGCGAGCGGCACGCGCGGAGCGGCGCGCTGGTGTACACGCCGCTGGTTGCGGTGGGGCTGATGGTATTCTACGTGTACGCCATGATGTGCATGAGCACCGCCGCCGTGGTCGTCCGCGAGACGGGCGGCGGCTGGGTCGGCCTGGGCTGGGCCGGCTTCCAGTTCGCCTACATGCTGGCGCTGGCGTACCTTTCCGCCCTGCTGGTGTACCAGGGCGGACGCGCGCTGGGGCTCGGATGACGGAGGTGGATCATGGCGGGTGAGCTGGTGCAGTCGGCCGCGGTGGGCGTGATCGTCCTGGGCGCGGCGAGTACCCTGGCCGTGCGCGGGTGGCGCATGCTGGCCTCCGCGCGCGGCAAGCCCGGCGACGACGCCTGCGGCGGGGGCGGGTGTGGGTGTGGGAAGAAGTGACGGCGGAGGGTGGAAGGAGTACGAGGGGGGCGACGCTGGTATGCGTCGCCCCCTCGTTTGTGCTGTGTCGCGCAGTCTCGTGAAGCTTCAGTTCGTCAGCGCCCGAGCGAGGGCCAGGAAGGCGGCGTCAGGATCTTCATGGAAGGGCCGCACCGCGATGCTCCGGTCGCGGAGGAGTGCGGCGGACTCGCCTACGGAACAGTTGCCGAGATCCAGATCACCTTCGGCGGATGGCCAAGAAGCAGGCTCCTCTCATGGAAATCCGCACATTGGACACGATCGTCAGCCCCTGCCCGCGGCGTGTTGCCAGAGAGCCGTATCACGGACGGCATCCAGCCCGAGTTCGTGAACGTGCACGGAGTCTGGATAGAGGTCCCCCAGGAGCCGGACGAGGCGCGGCGAGAGGTTCTGATCGAACAGGAGCATCACAGGTCCGGCACCGCCATCAGCTTCCGCTGGATGTCCGCCGCGGATGGCCAGCGACGCACGGAGGTACTCAGCTTCGAGGTAAGGAAAGTCCGCGAGGATCTCAGCCTCGGTCATTCCCAAGCGAGGTAGTCGAGGGACTTCGTAGACGGTGATACGCATGCCGCGAATGCACGGCTTGCCTCCACGCTTGTCCGGCTCGATGGTGATGCGCTCGCGATAGCCCATGCCCCGATAGAGCAGAAACCCCGTGCGGTCAAGTCGTCGTCCGGGACGAATCCCGGATCGTCCTGTCAGAACGGCGGGGGCCCGCGCGTTTACGGGTTGCCTCGCAGTTCCGCGCCGTCCACAGCCTCCTCGACTCGCCATGAAAACCTCCCGGCTCACTTCGATGCTCCTAGCCTGCATACTCGCGGGCGCGTGCTCTCCACTGCTGTCGGACGAGGAGCGGATGGATGCGGTACACGTAGGCTACATCACGCGGAGCGGCGACATGCTCAGCGGCACGGGGGCGGTGGAGCGGTTCGAGATCGAGGGCGGATTCTTCGCCATCCGCGGCGACGACGGAAAGGTGTACGAGCCGATGAATCTGGCACCCGCTTTCCAGCGCGCCGGATTTCGCGTGCGTTTCACAGCCAAGCTGCGCAAGGACGTGGGGAGCTTCCGCATGGTCGGCGAGGTCGTCGAGATCCAGCAGATCTCGAGGACGTAAACCGCTGAATCGCCGGCGCAGGTGAGAGGGAACGGAGCAGGCCCACGGATCGGCGAAGATCCGCGGGCTTTCGCCGTTTGGTTGCGGTATGCGGAGGTCGCGCTGCGCCCGCAGTACGAGCGGATGCCGAAGGAGCAGCACTCGACGATCTACCATCCCACGGTGCTGCGGGCGTTCCGCGCCCTGTTCAGGCCCAGTCCGCGCCGGTGCTCATCAGCGCGGGCGGGCGCGGCGCGTGGGGGTGGCGGCAAGGGGATCGTCGGGCCAGTAGTGCTTGGGATAGCGGCCCTTGAGGTCCTTTTTGACGTCGAAGTAGGTCGTGCGCCAGAAGCTCGCCAGGTCGCGCGTCACCTGCACCGGGCGGTGCGCGGGGGAGAGCAGGTGCAGCGTAAGCGGGACGCCCACGATGCGCGGCGTCTCCGTCCAGCCGAACACTTCCTGTAGGCGGACCGCCAGCACCGGTGCCTCCGGGTCCGAGTAGTCGACGGGAATTCGCGAGCCGCTGGGGACCTCGACGTGCGTCGGCGCCTGCTCGTCCAGACGGCGGCGCCGGTCCCAGGGGAGCATCGCCTCCAGGATCGCGGCGAGGTCCAGTCGGGCGAGCTGCGCCAGGGACGTAACGCCGTGGAGGTGAGGCCCGAGCCATTCCTCCAGCCCGGCGAGGAGCCCTGCGTCCGATGCGTCCGGCCACGACGCGTCCGAGCGGCGCAGAAATACGAGGCGCTCCTGCAACTGGCGCGCGCCCTTGCTCCACGGCAGCGCGGCCAGCCCTCGCTCGCGCAGTCCCTCCAGCAGGGCCGCGGTGATGCGCTCCGGGTCCGCGTCAGCGAGGTGCGACTCGCGGAGGACGAGCGCGCCCAGGCGCTCGCGGCGGCGGGCGCGCACGGCGCCGGCCTCCGCGTCCCACGCGACCGACTCCTCCGTTTCGATCTGGTCCGCGAAATGGTCCGCCAGCTCCACGCGCTCCACCGGCGCGGCGAGGAAGATGCGGCTCTCGCGCCCGTGCCCCGCCAGCTCCGCGGCCACGACGTACGCGGCCTCGGCCAGCGGCTGCGGATGGGCGAACGCCGCGCCGCGACCGTTGCGCAGGAGGAAGCGCCCTCCCCCGCCCTGTCGCCGCTGCGCGATGCGGTCGGGATACGCCAGCGCGAGGAGCATCCCCGCCGCGTCGCCACTCGCGCCGCCCGCCCGGATGCCGGCGCCGCGCGCGAGCTGCCGCGCCTCCTCCGCGATGCGCCGCACGGCGTCGCGGTCCACGCTCCACGCCCCGGCCGGAGCGCGGCCGCCGCGCAACGCCTCCACGCGCAGACGCACGTCCGCGTCGGGTGGCGCGCCGTCGCGGGCGCGAAAGGGGTCGCGGTTGGCCAGGAGCGCGGCGAGCTCGCACGCGAGTCCGCCCAGCCCCAGCTCCCACGCGCGCAGCACCATGTGCGCGAGGCGCGGGTGCAGGCCCATCCCGCCCATCCGCCGCCCGTGCGCGGTGATGGCGCCCGCCGCGTCCAGCGCGACGAGCTGGGCCAGCAGCTCGCGTGCCTGTCCATACGCCGCGGCGGGCGGCGGATCGAGCCACGCCAGCTCCGCGGGATCGCGTACGCCCCACGCGGCCAGCTCCAGCGCCAGCGGGGCCAGGTCCGCCTCCATGATCTCCGGCACGCCGTGGGGCACGAGCGCCGCCTGCTCCCCCTCCGTCCACAGCCGGTAGCAGATGCCGGGACCCACGCGCCCGGCGCGTCCCCGCCGCTGGTCGGCCGACGCACGGGTGACGCGCACCGTCTCCAGCCGCGTCATCCCCGCCCGCGGCGCGAAGCGGGGGACGCGCATCCAGCCGCCGTCCACCACCACGCGCACCCCCTCGATGGTGAGGCTGGTTTCCGCGATGGAGGTGGCGAGCACCACCTTGCGCTCGCCGGGACGCGAGGGCTCGATCGCGGCATCCTGCATCTCTTGCGGCAGCGTGCCGTGCAGCGGAGCCACGCGCACCCCTGGCCCGAGATCCTCCTCCGCGAGCAGCCCCTCCACGCGGCGGATCTCCCCCGCGCCGGGGAGGAAAACGAGGAGGTCGCCGTCGTGCGCGGCGAGCGCGGCGCGTACGGAGCGCGCCACCGCCGGCTCGGCGTGCCCCTCCACAGGCCGCGCGAGGTAGCGCGTCTCCACGGGAAAGCCGCGGCCCTCGCTGGTCACGATTGGCGCGCCGCCCAGGAGCTCGGCCACCGGGCCGCCGTCCAGCGTCGCCGACATGACCAGGAGGCGCAGGTCGTCGCGGACGAGTGCGCGGCTCTGGAGGGTGAGGGCGAGCCCAAGATCGGCGTGCAGGCTGCGCTCGTGGAACTCGTCGAAGATGATGAGCCCAACACCCTCCAACGACGGATCGGACTGGAGCATGCGGGTGAGGACGCCTTCGGTGACCACCTCGATGCGGGTGCGCGGCCCCGCCTTCGTGTCCATCCGCACGCGGTAGCCGACGGTGTCGCCCACGCGCACGCCCAGCATCTGCGCCATGCGGCGGGCGGCGGCGCGCGCGGCCAGGCGGCGCGGCTCCAGCACCACAATCTTCCCGCCCGCCAGCCACGGCTCGTCCAGCAGCGCCAGGGGGACGCGCGTGGTCTTCCCGGCGCCGGGGGGCGCCTGGAGCACGGCCGCGCCCGCATCGCGAAGGGCGGCGCGCAGCGGCGGGATGACGGGTTCGATGGGGAGGGCGTCCATGGCCCGCCAATCTGCCGACGCCGGACGCCGGATTCCAGGGGCGCCGGAAAGAGGAGAGGCGCGGAGGATCTCCTCCGCGCCCCTCGGTCGGGCTCGGCTACTGCCCGCGCCCGGTCTTCTCCTGGAGCTCGTCGATCTTCTTCGACGCCTCCGCCTTGGTCAGCTCGTCGTCCACCTCGACCTTGGCCTCTTCGGCGAGGGTGTGGAGGTACGAGCGCTGGGCCCCGGTCATCGGCTCGTCGCCGGTGACCCAGTTGTCGGGGTCCTTGATGGTGTTGCTCTCTTCCCGCTGTTCCTGCGTCGCCTTGTCCGTCATAGCCCTCATCCTCCATTCTGGGTTCCGGCTAAAGTGCCGTGCGCTCGTTCGCTTTTGCAGGAAGCGTACCAAACAAAAGCCGAAGACGGCACACAGGGGCAGATGCCGTCGCGTCTTCGGCCTGCGGCATGACTCCCCATCCTTTCACCTCGACCCGCGGAACCGACGTTGAACTGTCCCCTGTGCTCGTCCCCGGACGTGCGGCCGTTCGCGGAGATCCGGGCGGCGCGCTACTTCCGCTGCGGGGTGTGCCGGCTGACGTTCCTGGCGCCGGACCAGCGGCCGGACGAGGAGGCGGAGCGTGCGCATTACGCGACGCACGAGAACGACGCCGCCGACCCTCGCTACCGCGCCTTCCTGGAACGGCTCGCGGCTCCGCTGGCGGAGCGGTTGGCGCCGGGGACGGAGGGGCTGGACTACGGAGCGGGACCGGCCCCCGCGCTGCCGGAAATGCTGCGCGAGCGCGGGTTTCGGGTGCGCGTGTACGACCCCTTCTTCGCGCCCGGCGCCGACGCCCTCCGCCACAGCTACGACTTCATCGCCTGCTCGGAGACGGCGGAGCACTTCTTTGAGCCCGCGGCCGAGTTCGCGCGGCTGGACGCGATGCTGCGCCCCGGCGGCTGGGTCGGCGTGATGACGGAGATCCTGGAGGATGACGCCAGGTTCACCGGATGGCGCTACGCGCGCGATCCTACCCACGTCTGCTTCTACCGCGCGGAAACGATGAGGTGGATCGCGGGGCGATTCGGCTGGCACCTCCACACGCCGGCGCGGAACGTCACCCTCTTCCAGAAGCGATAGAGAAGGCGCGGAGGATACCCTCCGCGCCTCCGCGTCTCCGCGTGGGACCCGCCGTTCAGGAGCGCCTGTTCAGCGCCGTCCCGATGGCCAAACCCGCGAGCGCGACCAGCCCCAGCCCCGCGAACAGCGTCACGGGATCGAGCACCGGCGGCGGCACCGAGACAACCCCCTGCTCGTCGAAAACGGCCGGCGAGCGGACGTACCGGCCGTCTTCGGGAAGTGCGAGCAGGTCGAAGTCGCGCGCAAGCATGCGCAGAGCCGCGCGCATCGCCTCGCCGTGGAGGGGCGGGCCATGGCCGGTGCCCACCGCGTCCGGCTCCAGCGCGGCGAGCGCCTCCACGGAGCGGCGCGCGGCGGCCCAATCCTGCGTGAAGTACGCGGGCGGTCCGTTCACCTCCGGGCGCCACTGGAGCACGGCAGTCATCGACTCCTGCTTCGTGGTCACGAACGCGTCACCCGCCAGCAGCGTGCGATCCGCATCACGAAAGAGCGCGACGTGGCCCGGCGAGTGGCCCGAACTCAAGATCCACCGCCACCCCGGCATCCCCGGCACCGAGCCGTCCGCCGGCAGCGGCCGCAGCCGCCGCGAGAAGTCGTACGGGCCGCGCGGGTACAGCGGCGACATGCGCGCCATCGCCCCGCCGCCGACGGTGGGGTCGGGGGGCGGATAGGCCTCGCGGCCGTCGAGGTACGGAAGCTCCAGCGGGTGCGCGTAGATCGGCACGTCCCAGTGGTCGGCGAGGGTGTGCAGCGCCCCCACGTGGTCGAAGTGGCCATGGGTGAGGACGACGCACGACGGCCGCGACCGCCTGCCGAAGCGCGCCCTCGCGGCCGACTCGATCCACGCCGCGGACCCCGGGATCCCCGCGTCGATCAGCACCCACTTGCGGTCCCCGGCGCCGGGACGGCCGTAGAAGAAGAGGTTGGCGATCGCCGTCCGCAGCGCGGCGACGTCCTCGGTGACGGGCCAGGTGCCGTCGTCGTGCGCGGCCACCGTGGCTTCCGAGCGGGCGTCGGGGAGTGCGTAGGTATCCATCAGGGCTCCTGAGGGTGCGGTTCCTGGAAATCGGACGAGGCACGCGGCACCGTCAAGGGTCGTGCCGGTGGCCCCTCACCCCCGCTCGTCGGTGCGCTTCGGCTGGCGCATCCCGGGGCTCCGGGCCTGCCCAGGCGCCGCGCCGATGCCCCGTAGGGGCGAGATTCATCGCGCCCGCCGCTGCGAATGCGCCACAGCCCGGCTCGCAAGACCGCTTCAGCGGTCTTCTCGTGGTTCCAGCCGGGGGCTTC
This sequence comes from Longimicrobium sp., assembly GCA_030446945.1. Taxonomy (GTDB): domain Bacteria; phylum Gemmatimonadota; class Gemmatimonadetes; order Longimicrobiales; family Longimicrobiaceae; genus Longimicrobium. The sequence goes on from JAUJMI010000054.1 coordinate 10,897, forward strand.
AGCCCCCGGCGACGCCGGCCTCGGTTTGAACCGCGGCACCTCCGCGGGACCAGCGCCGGCGCCTCACATCTGCTCGGCGAACGTCTCCCAGAAGCGCTCGCGGAGGCGGGGGAAGGGCCCGCGGTTGCGCCAGTACTCGCGGGTGATCTCGCGGGCGCCGCGCAGGTCGTCCTCGTAGGTGGCTTCCAGCTGCGCGCCGAACTCGGAGTCCAGGATGCCGATCACGCTCTCCTGGTTCAGCTCCTTGGAGCGGATGTCCATGTTGGCGGAGCCGACGATCGACCACTTCCCGTCCACCACCAGCGTCTTGGAGTGGATCATGGTGCGCTGGAACTCGAAGATGCGCACCCCCGCCTCCAGCATCTCGCGGTAGTAGGCGTGCCCCGCCCAGCGCACCATCGGCGCGTCGGTCAGGCGGTTGGGGAGGAGGAGGCGCACGTCGACCCCGGCGCGGGCGCGGTCGCAGAGGATGCGGCGCGTCGGCGGGTCGGGGGCGAAGTAGGGCGAGGTGAGCCAGATCCTCCGCCGCGCGCAGGCGAAGGTGATGCCGAAGAGGAGCCGCAGCGGGTGCGAGGCCTCGGCCGGCGAGGAGATGACGTTGATGTGGCGCGACAGCTCCTCGCCCTCGGGCTCGGGGTCCACGTCGCGCGGATAGTATTCGTCGCCCAGGAGAATCTCGCCGCTGGTGTCGGCCCAGAGCTGGGTGAAGGCGGACTGTAGGTTGCTGGCGAGGCAGCCGCGCACCTCCACCATCGCGTCGCGCCAGTGCTCCTCGTCCTCCGCGTCGCCCAGCCACTTGTCCGCGATGGCGGCGCCGCCGGTGAAGCCGATGCGGCCGTCGATGATGATGGCGCGGCGGTGGTTGCGCTTGTAGATGGAGGTCAGCTTCCCGAACTCCATCGCGTGGAACCACTGGAAGCTCCCGCCCGCCTCTTCCAGCTGTGCAACGCGGTCGCGCGGCACCCCCACGGCGCCAAACGCGTCCAGCATCAGCCGCACCTTGACCCCCGCGCGCTGCCGCTCGATCAGCGTGTCGAAGATGCGGTCCGAGATGCGCCCCGGCTCCCAGACGTAGCACATGAAGTTGACGCTGCGCCGCGCTCCACAGATGGCCTCCAGCATCGCGGGGAAGATCTCCACCCCGTTGTTGAGGAGGCGCGCCGTGCCGCCCTTTTGGAGCGGCGCGTTCATGGTGCCGGAGAGGCCCAGGAGGAAGTCTTCGGAGCCGACTTCGGGGGTCTCGGCGATCCGGAAGGCCGTGGGACGCCGGCCCCAGGCGGCGAAGAGCTTGGAGACGGCGGTGACGCTGGCGGCGCCGCCGACGACGGCCAGCGCGGCCACCCACCCGGGGGTGCCGCGCGGCTCGGGCGAGCTCACGAGGCACCTCGCGGGCGTTCAGGCGCCGGGGGGCGTCGGCGCGGGTCCGGGGCGCACGGGCGGCGGCGCGGGTCGCAGGGGCGGGCGCGGGGCCGCGACTTCGGGGGTCGGCTTCCTTTCACGTACGACGACCGTCTCGGAGATCTTGTCATGGATGGCCTGGCGGTTCCGGTCCCAGTACACCTGGGCGAAGCCCAGGAGTCCCGTCACCAGCCCCGCCGCGTAGCCGCCGAAGCGCTCGAACGAGCCCCACATGGTCAGCGGCTTGCCGTCCAGACGCAGGACCCGGACCCCCAGGAGCCGCTTCCCCGGCGTCTGCCCCCGCCAGAGCGCGGTGAAGGCGGTGAAGTAGAGGCCAGTCCACCCCAAGCCCAGCCCCAGGTCCTCCAGCAGCTCCAGAAAGCGCCCCAGCAGCCCCTCCTTCTCGTCGCGCGCCTCTTCGGCCTCCTCTGCGCGCTGCTCCATGGCGGCCTTTTCCGCCCGCTCCTCCT
>JAUJMI010000055.1 GCA_030446945.1 Longimicrobium sp.
CCACCCCGCCGCCACCCTGGCCCTGCGCACGCGCGCCTACGCGCTGGCAGCCACGGCGCGGCCCGCGCACTACGGCAGTCCCCCGCCGCTGCTGCGCGCGCGGCGGGTGTCCATCGCGACCGTGCTGCGCGGCGCGGGACGGGGGCCCGCGGCGGAGGCGGGGCGCCAGCGCGCGCGCAACGCGCTCGTCGTCGCGCAGACGGCGCTGGCCGTGGTGCTCGTCGCGTCGTCGGGGCTCATGACGCGCAGCCTGATGCGGCTGGAGGCCGTGACGCCCGGCTTCGTGGCGGACGACATCGCCGTCGCGCGCGTGCTGCTTCCGCTGGCGAAGTACAAGACGGGCGCCGCGCGCGAGCTTCGTGCAGGAGGTGCTCGAGAGGCTGCGCGCGATGCCCGGCGTGCGCGAGGCGGCGGTCACCGACCGGGTGCCGCTGACCACCGACCGCTGGAGCGCGGCGCTCGAGGTCGAAGATCGCCCGCTGCCGCAGCCTGCCGCGGGCGTGACGCACGGCACGGTGACGGTGGACGGCCGCTTCTTCGGCACGGTGGGTATCCCGCTGCTGCGCGGCCGCACCTTCGGGTCGATAGACGACGCGGGGGGCGCCGGCGAGGTGATCGTGAGCCGCGCGTTCGCGGTGCGATACTGGAATGGCGCGAGCCCGTTGGGCAAGCGCATCCGCACGGCCGGCGGCGCGTGGCGCACCGTGGTGGGCGAGGCCGGCGACGTGCACTACGGGGCGCTCGACAAGCCGGCCGACGACGTCGTCTACTTCCCCATCGTCAAGGCGGACGGCGCCGCGACCAAGCCGTACCTGGTCGCGCTGCTCGCCCGCACGCAGCCGGGACGCGCCGGTGCGACGGTCGGGTCCATCCGCAACATCGTGCGCGAGCTCGATCCCGCGCTGCCCACGTTCGACGAGGGCACGCTCGACGACGTGGTCCGCCGTGCGTCGGCGCCCACCCGCGCGCTCGTCATGCTGCTGGCCGTCGCCAGCGCCGTGGCGACGGCGCTCGGAGCGGTGGGCCTGTACGGCGTGATGGCGTACGGGGTTAGCGTGCGGCGCCGCGAGCTGGGCGTACGCATGGCGCTCGGCGCGCGCGCTGCGGACGTGAGCCGCGCCGTGTCGCTCGCCGGCCTGCGGCTCGCCGCGATCGGCGTCGTGATCGGCATCGCCGGCGCGCTCGCGTTCACGCGGCTGCTGCACGGGCTGTTATACGAGGTGAGCGCGACCGACCCGTGGGTGCTGGGTCTCACCGCCGCCGCGCTCCTCGGCGTGGCGTTAGTGGCGAGCTGGCTCCCCCCGCGCCGCGCCGCCGCCGTCGATCCCGCCGAGGCCCTCCGCTCGGCGTGATGAAACACGAGAGCGCATCCGGCGAACCCGGAGGCGCCCTGGCCGGTAGTGCAAAGTCCTCCGCCTGAGTGAACCGCTGCACAGCACTCGGAACCCGGCACTCAGCACTTCGACTACAACGCCGAGTGTACGGCGCGGTAGTCACGGATGCTGAGGCTCGTTCAAGAGCGTCCCGTGCCGCCGAAGATGCACGGAAGCGAATCCGCTTTCGTGGAAACCCATCCCGAATGCTTCGGCATTCGTCCCGTACCCACTGGCACACCATGGACCGACAATTCGTCGCTTCCTCCCGAGGCTACGATGCCGTTGCCCAAGAGTTCATGCGCCAACGGAATGCCTCCATCGGGGTTGCAACCGTGCGGCACTGGACTCGGGAGCTTCCGCCGGACGCAACGATCCTTGATCTCGGCTGTGGTCACGGGATCCCAATCTCTCAGGCCTTGATCCACGACGGTTTCGAAGTGTACGGAATCGACGCCTCGCCTGCGATGGTAGCCGCGTTTCGGGACCGCTTCCCCCACGCCCCAGTCGCGTGCGAGCCCGTGGAGCTCTCGAGCTTTTTTGGGCGCACGTTCGATGGTGTAGTTGCCTGGGGTCTACTGTTTCTGCTCCCCGCTGAGACACAGGTGACGCTCATTCAGCGGATCGCCTCGGTCCTTGCGCTCGGAGGCAAGTTCCTGTTCACCGCGCCGGAGCGGACCGGCACGTGGATCGACCGGCTGACCGGCCGCGAGTCGGTGTCCCTGGGCGGCGAAGCCTATAGGGCGAATCTTGCCGCGGCTGGACTAACCATTGTGGGCGAGGGCCAGGACGAAGGCGACAATCACTATTATAACGCGCGTAAGGGGTAACTCCGCTGCCGAGGTTCGACATCCGCGGATTGGACGCGGGGGAGTCCATCCGGGCGGAAGGGGCGCTGGACACCTGCGGCGTTCACGCCGAGCTGGTCCGGGAGCCACGTGGGCTCGGGACTGGCGAGCGTAGTACGGGATGGTCGTGCGGCGCCGTCGAGTGGCCCGAGCAACAAGACTCTGAGGGCGCCGCCAAGCCTGTCCCCTCTACCTTCGCATGCGACCAGGGAGGCGAGGCTCGCGTGTTGCACGCCGGCCCCGCGGCCCGAGAGGAGAGATGGCTACGTTCAGGATCCCGGCCGACTTCAACGGTCTTTTCGGCGAGTTGCTGTGCCTGGCCCACGAGGATGTCGTCCCGGATGAGCGGGGGGACCTGGTGCGCCTCCGTGAGGGGATGAAGGTGACCGCCTTCGAGCCCGACCCGGACGTCGATGGCGCCCCCGACGAGCTCCTGGCCGACGGTGTCGTGGAGGCGTCACCCGACTGGGTCTCGTGCAACGGGTCCAGGTGGGTTCTACGCATCGACTCGCGCGGGGTTCGTCACAGGTCGGACGAATAAAACGCAGGGTGCCAGGATATTCTTCATGGATTCCGGCCAGCAGGGCGCGCGCGTACCACGAACGGCGTACCTATCGTCTCGTGGAACGCGGCACGTTTTCTCCATCATGTTTCCACCCGGCGAAGGGGTGCCGACCAACTCCCGTGGAGGTCTCGTGCGCGCGACGGTGCTGCTGGTGGAGGACGACGAGGACAGCCGCGCCATCTACGGCACGGTGCTGCGCCATTCGGGGTTCCTGGTGGTGGAGGCGGACGACGGCGAGGGCGCCGTGAAGTCCGTGCGCCTGCACCGCCCCGACCTGGTGGTGATGGACGCCGGCCTACCCGGGATGGACGGGTGGGACGCCACGGCCGCGCTCAAGAGCGACCCGGATACGGCGTCGGTCCCCATCCTGCTGCTCACCGTCCACAGCCAGCCCGCCGACCTCGAGCGCGCCGAGGCCGCCGGCTGCGACGCCTACGTCGTGAAGCCCATGGACCCCGCGAGCCTCGCGGAGACGGTGGGGAAGATGATCGCGGAGGTGCGGCGGGCGGGTGGCGGCGGGGCCGCCGCGGGTGCCGGGTCAGGCGGCTGAGCCCGGCACGGTTGGGCGACCCCGCCAGGTGGCGGTGGAAACCGCTGCGACAACCGCGGGAAGCCCGCCATCGCGGGCGCGTCGAGCCGAGGTCGGCGCCGGTTCGCCGGGGACTGAAGCCCCCGGCTGGAACTGCGGGAAGACCGCTGAAGCGGTTTCGGGGCGGCCGGCGCTCGCGCAGCGCCCGCAACCGGCTCCCCGCACGGACGCATGCACCGGCCCCCTCCCCAGGTGGTTTTTGGGGGAGGGGGCAGCGAGGTGACGAGCGGGGGCGGGGGCCTGCCCGCACTCACGCACTCACGCGCTTCCCTGAAAACCCATGGACATACGCGAGCACGACCTCCCCGGCGTGGGAAAGAAGTTCGCCGTCACCACCGGCGACGGGGACCGGATGACGATCATCATCCACAACAGCGGGCACCGCGAGATCTACTTCTTCGAGCGCGGCGAGGACTACCCCGCCTACGCGGTGCGCATGGACGACGGCGAGGCGCGCAAGCTGGGCGCCATCCTGGGCGGCGCCTACTTCCAGCCCGTGGTCGCCGAGTCGATGGAGATGGTCTTCTCGCAGCTGTCGGTGGAGTGGCTGCGGGTGGCGCCGGGGTCGCCGCTGGCGGGGCAGAGCCTGGCCGAGGCAGCCGTGCGCGAGCGGACCGGCGCCAGCGTCATCGCCATCCTCCGCGAGGGGAACGCCCTCCCCAACCCGCAGCCTGACGAGCGCTTCGCCGTGGGCGACACCCTGGTGGTGGTGGGCGACCGCGCGCAGGTGGGGCGCTTCGGCGACCTGCTGCGCGGCCCCGGCGCCTCCGGGTAAGATGCACCACGATTTCCTGCTGGGGGCGGGGGCGCTGCTGGCGGCGCTCGCGCTGGCCGGGCTCCTCTTCAACCGCATCGGGCAGTCCGTCATCCCCGCCTTCATCCTGCTGGGGATGGCGGTGCGGCCCTTTGGCCTGGACACCCACCTGGTGGACGTGCTCTCCACGGTGGGCGTCGTCCTCCTCCTCTTCTACATGGGGCTGGAGTTCTCGGTGGGGGCGCTGCTGAGGGACCGGCGGCGCATCCTGCGCAACGGTGGGCTCGACCTGCTGGTGTGCTTTCCCGCGGGGTTCGTCGTCGGGCTCTGGGTGGGGGGCGGGTTGGCGGCGGCGCTGCTGCTGGGCGGCGCGTTCTACGTCTCGTCCAGCGCCATCATCGCCAAGAGCACCATCGAGCTGCGCCGCTCCGCCAACCCCGAGACGGAGGTGGCGCTGGGCGTGCTGGTGTTCGAGGACCTGTTCATGGCGCTCTTCCTGGCCGTCCTCTCCGGCGCCGTGCTCGCGGCCGAGCCGAGCGCCGCCGCCGCGTTCTGGGGGATGGGGAAGGCGATCGCGTTCTTTGGGGCGGTGGTCGTGGTGGCGCTGTACGCGCGTCCGCTGCTGGACCGCCTCTTCGACCTGGAGGACGACGAGCTCTTCCTCCTGCTGGCGGGCGGCATCGTGCTCCTGCTGTCGTGGGGCGCGCTGGCCGCAGGGCTCTCGGAGGCGATCGGCGCCTTCCTCGCCGGGCTGCTGCTGGCGGAGACGGAGCACAAGGAGCGGGCCCATCGCCTGTTCGCCCCGCCGCAGGGGCTGTTCGCGGCCGTGTTCTTTTTGGGCTTCGGCCTCTCGCTGGACCCGGCCACCTTTGGCGGCGTGTGGCTCCCGGCGCTGGTGCTGGCGGTGCTCGGTGTCGCCCTCAAGGTGGGCGTGGGGATGTGGATCGGCCGGCACGACCGCCTGCCGAAGCGCAGCGCCCTGGCGCTGGGGCTCACGCTGGTGCCGCGGGGCGAGTTCTCCATCCTCCTCGCCGGCATCGCGGTGACGGTGGGGCTCGCCGAGGTCGGCGCCACCATCGCGCTCCTGGTGCTCGCCCTGTCGCTGGTCGGCACGGTGGGGCTGCGCTTCGCCCCGGAGATCGCGCGCCGCGTCTTCCCGCGCCGCGAGCCTCGCACCCTGGCGGAGCGCGGCTTCCGCCCCGACCTTGCCGGGTTCGACGAGCCCGGTGGCCGCGGGTGAGGCCGGGTGCGGCACGGGCGATGCGCTCGTGAGGCTGGCGGCGGGGTCCGTCGGTTGAAACGGCTGCAACACCCGCGGGAAACCTGCCTTCGCAGGTTCCGGGGCGGGCATCTGTGCGGAGAACGGGGGCCGGTCCCGCCACACAGGAGGTGATCCCCCGGCCGGGACCACGGCAAGGTGGGTGACGCCCGCTGGAGAAGCGCGGCATTGGACCCGGAATCCCGCGGAGGCGGACTTTGCGTGGTTCCAGTGGCCTTTATTCGCTCCTGAAACGTGGCAGCGGCGGCTTCCGTACGGGGTTCCGGAGGGATCTGGCCCCCGGGTCCGCACAGGCGGACTTTGTGCTGTTGTTGCAGCGAGTTCACTCGCCCGGCCAGCCCCGGGCAGCCTCCCGGCGGTGTGAGGTCTATGCCCAGCGATTTTCCGCTCTTCCGTTCCCTCCTGGTACTCTGCCTGTTCATGGTGGTCGTGGGCACCGGCGGGTCGTGGATCACGGGGCACGACACCTCCGGCCGCCGGACGCAGGAGGTCGAGGGCAAGTCGGCCGCCGCTTCCGCGGCGCCCGCGAATGCCGTGCGTCCCAGGGCCGTCGCGGTGCAGCGCGACTCGCGGACGGGGCAGCTCTGCCGGGTGGACACGGCGGGGGTCGCGCTCCCGGCCACGGTGCACGAGTCCAGCGGCGTGGCGCCGGGGGGCGGGGTGCTGTGGACCCACAACGACTCAGGCGATCCCGTGCTCGTCGCGGTCGGGATGGACGGGGCGCAACGCGGAGCGGTGCGGGTGACCGGGGCCGCGGTGCAGGACTGGGAAGACGTGGCGGAGGGACCCTGCCCCGGCGGGCGCTGCCTGTACGTGGGCGACATCGGCGACAACCAGGCGGCGCGCCCCCGCATCACCGTCTACCGCGTCCCCGTGCCCGCGCCCGGCGAGGCAGCCACGCGCCCCGCCGAGGCCTTCCACGCCGCCTACCCCGACGGCTCGCAGGACGCCGAGGCGCTCTTCGTGACCGGCGACGGCGGCGTCTTCGTGGTCAGCAAGGGGGAGACGGGGCCCATCGCGGTCTACCGCTTCCCGCGCGAGATGAGGGCTGGAGCCGTGAGTCGGCTGGAGCGGGTACGCGAGCTGGCCCCGGCCCAGCGCAAACGCTCCGACCGCATCACCGGCGCGGCGGCCTCGGCGGAGGGGTGGGTGGCGCTGCGCACCTTGCGCTCCGTCTCGTTCTACCGCGCCGGCGACCTGGCGTCGGGTTCCGCCGCGGAGCCGCTGCGCTTCGACCTCGAGCCGCTCAAGGAGGGGCAGGGGGAAGGGGTGGCGTTCGGGGAAGGCGGCGTGGTGCACCTGACCAGCGAGGGCGTAAAGAAGAAAGATCCGGCCACCCTGGCCCGCATCGTCTGCAACCTTCCCCGGATCCTCCCATGAGACGCATCTTCGCCGCACTCCTGGGCCTGTTCGCCGCCGGCTGCGCCAAGGAGCCGCTCACCTCGATCATGATTCCCGAAGGCGCGCTGGAGCGGGGCCGCCTGTACACGGAACTCCTCTACGACGGCGACGCGGACCATCTCTGGCAGCAGTTCTCGCCCGAGCTGCGAAGGCTTTTCGGGAGTCGGGCGGAGGTGCGGAAGTTCGCCGCGAAGGTGCGGCGCGACTTCGGCACCGAGCGCGGCGTGGTGGAGGAGCGGGCGATCCCCTGGCTGGGAGGAGACCTCTATCACCGCTCCGCCACGCTCGGCGGGGCCCAGGGGACGGTGTGGATCGAGTGGACCATGAACGCCGCCGGGGTGGTCGAGGTCCTGGAGGTGAAGCCGGGGGTTCCCGAGGCCCCTACCCGCTTCCTGGACTACGCCACGCGCACCGAGCTGCGCCTGCCCTTCTCCGGGGACTGGTTCGTGGCGTGGGGTGGGCGCTCCACCTTTGAGAACTACCACGCCGAGTCGGTAGACCAGCGCTTCGCCTACGACTTCCTGGTGGTGCGGGACGGGCGCACCTTTGCGGGCGACCCGGCGCTCAACGAGAGCTTCTTCTGCTTCGGCCAGCCGATCCTCGCCCCCGCGGCCGGGGTGGTGAGGGCGGCGGTGGACGGGATCGCGGACAACCGCCCCGGCGTGCTCAACCCTCGCGAGCCGCCGGGGAATCATGTGATCCTGGACCACGGCAACGGCGAGTTCTGGGCGCGAGGTGCGTACCGGTGACCTGCTCGGGCGTTGCGGCAACAGCGGCAACTCCACCGAGGCGCACCTGCACTACCACCTCCAGAACACGGCCGCCTTCGGCGCGGGCGAGGGCCTCCCGGCGCCGTTCACCAGCTACTTCGCCCACGCGCAGCCGGTGGAGCGCGGGGAGCCCACGCGCGGCCAGCCCATCCGCCCGCGGTGACCCGCATCGGTTGACATCCACCCCGCGGGGCGCAGATTCGGACAGCCACGAACCGGCACGTTCTCATCCGCGCCTCCCCGCCAGGCCGCGGCTCGGCGTTTCCGGCAGCACACCAGGGCCATGGCCTCCGAAGTCCTGATCGTCTTCGCACTCCTGGTACTCAACGGCGTCTTCGCGATGAGCGAGATCGCCGTGGTCTCCGCCCGCAAGGCGCGCCTGCAGCAGCGCGCCGAAGCGGGCGACCCGGGGGCCCGCCGCGCCCTGGCGCTGGCGGAGGAGCCGTCGCGCTTCCTGGCCACGGTGCAGGTGGGGATCACGCTGGTGGGCGTGCTGGCCGGCGCCTTCGGCGGCGCGCGGCTCTCCGACCCGCTGGCCCGCTACCTGTCCGGGGTGCCCGCCGTCGCGGAGTACGCGAATGGGCTGGCGCTCGGCATCGTCGTGCTCGCCATCACCTACCTGTCGCTCATCATCGGCGAGCTGGTGCCCAAGGAGATCGGGCTGGGGCACCCGGAGCGCATCGCGGCGATGGTGGCCGCGCCCATGCACCTGCTGTCGCGCGTGGCCGCGCCGCTGGTGTGGGTCCTCACCTTCTCCACGCGCATCGTCCTCCGCGTCCTGCGCGTCACCAAGAACACCGACGCCGCCGTCACCGACGCGGACGTCGCCGCGCTGCTGGAGGAGGCCACCGAGACGGGCGTCATCCACGAGGCCGAGCAGGACCTGGTGGAGCGCGTCTTCTGGCTGGGCGACCGGCGCGTGGCGGATCTCCACACCCCGCGCCACCGCGTCGCCTGGGTGGACGAAGCGGACGACGACTGGGCGGTGCGCGCCAAGATGATCGCCCAGCCCCGCGAAACCTATCTCGTCTGCCGCGGCGCCCTGGACCGCGTGGCGGGTGCCGTGCGTGTGCGCGACCTTTGGGAGCAGGCCGTGCGCGGCGAGCCAATGGACATCCACGCGGCCCTGCGGCAGCCGGTCTTCGTGCCGGAGAACACGCGCGCCCTGCACATGCTGGAGCTCTTTCGCGAGAACCCGTCCGGCGTCGCGGTGGTGGTCGACGAGTATGGCGGCGTGCAGGGAGTGCTGACCCGCGACGACCTGATGGAGGACGTGGCGTGGGAGACAGCCCCCACCGACCCGCAGGTGGTGCAGCGCGACGACGGCACCTGGCTGGTGGACGCGGGGATGTCGGTCGACGACTTCCGCGAGGCGATGGGTTTGGACGAGCGGCGCGACGCGGACCGCGGCCGCTACCGCACCGTGGGCGGGCTGATCGTCACGAGCCTGGGCCGCATCCCGCGCGTGGGGGAGCACGTGGAGAGCGATGGCCTGCGCATGGAAGTGGTCGACATGGACGGACCGCGCGTCGACAAGGTGCTGGTCGCCCCGGCCGGCGACGCATCGTAAGAACGGATCATGCGCACCCGCACCCGCATCCCCGTCCCCGGCACGCGGCCCCATTCCCGAGCCTATTCGTGACCGATCCCCATCGCACCCCGTCCGGCAGCGCGGACTACTACCGCCGGCAGCTGGAGGCGGTCTCGGAAAACGCCACGCTGGCGCTCTTCATCATGAACGAGCACCAGCGCTGCTCGTTCATGAACCCCGCCGCCGAGAAGCTCACGGGCTTCCGCATGGACGAGCTGCAGGGGAAGGAGCTGCACTACTACATCCACCACACCCGCCCGGACGGCACGCACTACCCGCTGTAGGAGTGCCCATCGACCAGGCGTTTCCGCAGAACATGCGGGAGCAGGGGGAGGAGGTCTTCGTCCACAGGGACGGCCACTTCTACCCGGTGGCCTTCACCGCGTCGCCCATCCGCGAGGGCGGGCGCACGGTGGGGACGATCATCGAGGCGCGCGACATCAGCGACGAGCGGCGTGAGCGGGCCGAGCGCGAGCGCCTGATCCGCGATCCGGCGGCGGCCAACGAGGAGATGGCCCGGGCCAACCGCGAGCTGCTGGAGCGCGCCGAGGCGGTGGAGCGCATGCGGCGCACGGCCGAGGAGGCGCACGCCGCGCTGAACGCCTTCCACGACGCCGCGCCCCTCCCCGCCGCGCCGGTGGACCGCGATCTCCGCTACCGCAGCATCAACTCCGCCCTGCCCGCCTTCTACGGGCTGGAGCGCGAGCAGGTGCTGGGAAAGACGCTGCACGAGGTGGTCCCCGCGCACGCCGAGCGCGTGGAGCGCCACTTCCGCCAGGTGCTGGAGACGGGCGAGCCGATCCACAACCTGGAGGCGGTGATCCCCGGCCTCGCCACCGGCGGGGAGCGCGCCGTGCTCCTCAACTACTTCCCCGTGCGCGGCGCGGACGGCCAGGTGAGCGGCGTGGGGTTCATCGGGATGGACGTGACCGACCTGCACCGCGCCGAGCGGGAGCGGCGGGAGCAGGCCACCACCGTGGAGACGCTGCACCGCGTGGGCCAGGCGCTCGCCTCGGAGCTGGGGCTGGAGCGCATCGTCCAGGTGGTGACCGACGCGGCCACGGAGCTGACGGGGGCGCAGTTCGGCGCGTTCTTCTACAACGTGCTGAGTGAGCGCGAAGAGTCGTACACCCTCTACACCATCTCCGGCGTGCCGCGCGAGGAGTTCTCGCGCTTCCCCATGCCGCGCATGACGGAGCTGTTCGGCCCACCTTTCACGGCGAGGGGGTGGTGCGCAGCGACGACATCACCCTGGACCCGCGCTACGGCAAGAACGCCCCGTACAAGGGAATGCCGGCGGGGCACCTCCCGGTGCGCAGCTACCTGGCCGTCCCGGTGATCAGCCGCACGGGGGAGGTGGTGGGGGGCCTCTTCTTCGGCCACCCGGAGCCGGGGCGCTTCAGCGAGCGCAGCGAGCACCTGGCGGTGGGGATCTCGGGATGGGCCGCCGTGGCAATGGACAACTCCGGCCTGTACGAGGCGGAGCACCGTGCCCGCGCCGAGGCCGAGCGCGCCAACCGCGTGAAGAGCGAGTTCCTGGCGACGATGAGCCACGAGCTGCGCACCGCGCTCAACGCCACCATCGGCTACGCCGAGCTCCTCCTGGCCGGGATCCCGGAGCCCATCCCGCCCGCTTCGCAGGAGCAGGTGCGGCGCATCGCCCTCAGCGGCCGCCATCTGCTGGAGCTGATCGAGGAGGTCCTCACCTTCTCGCGCCTGGAGGCGGGGGAGGAGCGGGTGGATGCCGCGCCCATCGACCTGGCGACGCTGGTCCATGAGGCGCAGGCGCTCACCGAGCCGCTGGCCCTCGCCAAGGGATCGCGTTCGAGTGCCACGCCCCCGCCGAGCCCGGCACGCTCGTGAGCGACCGCCGCAAGCTGCTCCAGATCCTGCCCAACCTACCGGGCAACGCGGTCAAGTTCACCGACGCCGGCGAGGTGGTGCTCACCCTGCTGGAGGTGGGCGGCGACGCGGTCTTCCGCGTCAGCGACACCGGCCGCGGGATCGCGCCGGAGCACCTGGAAAAGGTGTTCGACCCCTTGTGGCAGGTGCACGCGGGCACCACGCGCACGGCTGGGCGCACGGGTCTGGGCCTGAGCGTGACCCGCCTCCTGGGCGGCGACGTGGTGCTGGAAAGCGAGCTGGGCCGCGGCAGCACCTTTACGGTGCGGGTGCCCTTAGGGTAGGGGCGGGGCCCCTCCCCGCTCGTCACCTCGCTGCCCCTCCCCCAAACTGCTGGGGAGGGGCGGTGGCGTGCATCGGTGCGGGGTTGCACGCGCCGAAGCGGGGGAAGGCACGGGCAGCCACGCGGGGCGGCCCCTGCGAGATCGGGCGTCGGGCGCGGATCGTGGCGGGGCAGGGGTGGGCAGACACGCAGGTCTGCCACCACGGGCGTCCGTGGGTAAGGCAAGGGTCGAGGTGGGGCGGAGGGCGGGCGCGATGAATCGCGCCCCTACGGGTTCGGGTGGTGAGGGCGGGAGGGGCGGGGGCCTTGCGGCTCGAATCAGCGGCGCAGGGTGCGGTCCACGGCGCTCAGGACGCTGCGCACGCGCTCCAGTACGGCGCGCGAGCGGCTCACGCCGTCATCGTCGGACGACGGCTCTTCGGGGGCTGGGGCGGCGGCGGGCTCGGGCTCGGGCGCGTCGCTCGCGGGGGTGGTACGGGTGGGGCGGTTGGGCTGCGCGCGGGCGAGCATCGCCCTCAGGTCGTCGTCGCTCGCCTCCTCCCAGCCGGCGGGGACCGGAGCCAGGCGCCGGCGCTCCGCGTCGCACTCGAAGCCCAGCCACCCTCCTTCGAACCCCGGGCGCACGTTGGCGGCCGAGCCGGGATAGGTGTCCCAGGCCCGCCAGGAGGTGCCGCCCTCGTCGGTGAACTCGCGATACGCCATCGCACCATCGCTTCGCTGGCCGATACGATCCCCGCGCGGAATATGCGACGGAACGGACGGCGAGGGAAGGCACATGTGAAACAGGCGCGCCCCTTGCTTGACGGGCGAGCCCCGCGGTGCCACCTTCGGCGTCCGTGTGCCGCCCTTGCGTCGGGGTGCGGCGAAAGCGGAGCGACGGAGCTGACCGGGAGGGCGGGTGGCCGAAAGCCATATCTCCGACGAGGCGCGGCGGCTGATCGCCGACCGCATCTCGTCGGCCGAGATGCTGGAGATCCTCCTGATGCTCGCCGGCGCGCCGGGGCGCGGGTGGGCGGCGGAAGAGGTGAGCCGGCAGGTGTTCACCGTGCCCGCCGCCGCCATTGCGTCGCTGGAGGGGCTGGTGGGGGAGGGGCTCGCCGCGTCCGACGGGGCGGCGAACCCCACCTACCGCTTCGCCCCCGCCAATCCCGAGCTGGAGCGGCAGGTGGCGGCGCTCGCGGCCGCCTACCGCCAGTCGCGCGTCGCGGTGATCCAGCTCGTCTTCGCGCGCCCCGCGGACCCGCTCCGCAGCTTCGCCGACGCCTTCCGGATGAGGAGGGATTGACCGTGGCAACCCTGGTTTACGTGCTCTGCGCACTCACGAGCACCGCCTGTGCCTTTCTCCTCCTGCGAGGGTACGCCCGCAGCCGCTTCCGCCTGCTGCTCTGGAGCGGGCTCTGCTTCGCGG
>JAUJMI010000406.1 GCA_030446945.1 Longimicrobium sp.
GCCACCACTGCCGGCGCGTGGCCGGCACCCTTTGCCCCAGGCGGACGAAGCACGTCCGTTTTCTGCGCGCTGCTGGCGCTCTGCCTCTGCGCCGCGCCCGCCGCCGCGCAGCAGGCCACCCAGCCCGCAGCGCCCGCTCGCAGCGGCGAAGCCCTTCCGGAGCCCGGCTTCTGGGAGCGCCTCCGCGCCGAGGCGCGCCGCTTCCGAGAGGTGAACGCGAATCCCTTTTCGTACGCGCGGCGCTACCGCATCTCGCACGAGCTGGCGAGCTCCATCCACGATGCTGCCCGCAGCGAGGGGATCGATCCGGAGCTGGCGTTCCGGCTGGTGCGGGTGGAGAGCAACTTCAACCCGCGCGCCCGCAGCTACGCCGGCGCCATGGGCCTCACGCAGCTGATGCCGCGCACCGCGCGCTCCATCGACCGCCGCATGGCCGACCGCTCGCGCCTGCTGGATCCCGACGCCAACCTGCGCGTCGGATTCCGCTACCTGCGCACCCTCCTGCGCCATTACGACGGCGACGTCCGCCTGGCCCTCCTCGCCTACAACCGCGGCGAGAACCGCGTGGACCGCGACCTCAGGCGCGGCCGCGATCCGGAGAACGGCTATTCGGGGAAGGTGCTGGGGCGGGGTGCGGATCGGTACCGGGGGGCGGGAGTGGCGCAGTAGGGGGAATGGGGAATGGGGAATGGGGAATGGGGGACAGTAGGGGACAGTAGGGGACAGCCGGCCCGCCGCGACAGGTGTCGTGGCGGGCCTTGTGCCCCCTCCCCGCGCGTGCCGCGGAGGGCCCCCTAGGGGCGCGATTCATCGCGCCCGTGTCCGAGGCCGCTCCGCCGCGCGCCCTTCAACCCGACGCCTCGTAGGGGCAGACCCGCGTGTCTGCCCGCCCTTTCCCCCACGTCGATCCCCGCCCCTCCGCACCGAAACCCGTAGGGGCTGCCCCGCGTGGCTGCCCGTGCCTGCCCTGCCGCTGCGCACCGGACCATGCGTGCGCCCCTCCCCCAGGTCGTTGGGGGAGGGGCAGCGAGGTGACGAGCGGGGGGGGGCCCGCCTACCGCCGCTTGCGCCGGTTCGCCTTGCTCTTCCCGCCGCCGGTGCCCTTTCGGGCCATCTCGCTCAGCGCCTTCATCCAGTCGGCCAGGACGATGTCCAGCTCCTGGTACACGGGCTCGCTGGGCAGCCCCTCGCGCACCTCGGCGGGGAGGGTCGCCGAATCGACGGTCCGCGCGATGCCGGCTTCGACGAGGATCGAGTTGAGGCGGGCGAGGACTTCGCGGGCTTCGGAGGCGCTGCGGGCCGGCGGAACGGTGCGCGGGGGGCGCTCGCCCGTCATCGTGCGGGTGAGCACCGCTTCCAGGAGGATGGCGGGCGGCACGTCCAGATCCGCCGTCTCCTTGACCGCGTCGGCCAGGGCGCGCGTCCACTCGGCGGGCGGGACGGGGACCATGATGGTGCCCGGCGAGCGCAGCCACGTCCCGTCGGGGAAGGGGATCAGGCGGCCGATGACCACCGTGCCGGCCCCGTACGCATCCTCCACTCCGCCGTGCTCGATCACCGTGGACTCTCTGCCGTCCACCGCCGAGACGAAGACGGCCTCGTCGCCCGTCCGTTCACGCACGTGCCACATCCCGGTGACCGACTCCAGGAGGTTGCGCCCCATGTGGCGCTGCCGCGGCGGGATCGTGGCGAACCCCTCCTCGTCCTGCACGATCTCCGCGAGGGGCGAGAGCTCGGTGGCGAGGGAGGGACGGTCCACCAGCGACCATTCCTGCTCCCGCACGCCGGCCGGGAAGTCGTCGATCTCGACCGGCTTCGCGGGGCGCCAGCGCTGGAACCACCACATGGAGGCCGCACGCTCCACCTCGGCCAGCGGGTCGCCCTCGATGCTCCCCTCCACGCGCTCGAAGAGGGTGCCCAGGAGCGCCACGTGCGCGGCCGCGGTCGAGACCGGGCTCGCCACGAGGAGGATGGTCTCCGAGTCGCCGTCGAGCGCGAGGTAGGCGTCGTGGGTGTGCTCTTCCAGCCCGGCTTCGTGGATGACCTGCTCCGCGTCGAGCAGCTGCTCCTCCGAGAGCTGTTCCAGCGACTCGGGGAGCTCCACGCCGGCTGCGTCGGCCGCGGCGTGGGCGGCGTCGCTCATTTCCAGCGCCGCCACGCGCAGCTCGGCGTCGGTGGGGGCTCCTTCTGCGCGCCGCACCCGCGCCACCAGCTTCGAAGCCAGCGCGAACGCCTGGCCCGCGAAGTCGGTATCCGGGTCCACGTCCAGGTACTCCGCCTCCTGAAGCGCGGCGATCGCCACAAAGGCGTCGCCCGCGTCCCCGGTGAGGGGGATGGACTCGAAGTGGATGTCGTCGACGGTGGGTTCGGTGGACATGCGTGCCTTGCGCGGGTGATGGCGCGGGCTCGTCGCCGCGCAGCCCGCAACGGTGCACCCTCGGCGGCCGGACGGCAAGGTCTGGCAACGGAAGTGCGTGAGTGCGTTGGTGCGTTAGTGCGTTGGGAGGCGAAGCAGTGCTGGATTTGACAAATGCCCTGTCCGCCCCCCTTGTCGTTCTGAGGGAGCCCGCCCACTCCGCAATCGGCGCGACGCACCCCCGCTCCTGCGGCGACCGAAGAATCTAGCCGGAGCCGGGCCGGGTCTCGCGCTTCACGCCTGGCCCGTCCGTCGCCGCACTCACGCACTCACGCACTCATCTCGACCATGCGCCGCATCGCACTCCTCTTCCTCGCTATTCTCCTGGCCGCGCCGGCAGCCGCCCAGGAGCGCCCCTTCGGCACCCTTCGCGAGCAGGCGGAGGTGAGGCAGCAGTGGCTGCGGCTCAGGCTGGAGCGCGTGCTGCCGCGGCTGATGCGCGAGCAGGGGGTGGCGATGTGGATCGTCCCCATGCGCGAGTACAACGAGGACCCCGTCTTCTCTTCGCTCGTGTCGCCCACGACGATGGCGGCGCGGAGGCGCACCATCTACGTCTTCTGCGACAGGGGCGGGGAGCGTGGTGTCGAACGGGTGGCGATCGGGGGGTCGACGCAGGGCGGGCTGTACCGCGTGGTGCGCGACCCCGATGCGCGCGTGGGCACCGCCGGCACAACGAGGCGCCCCGCCGAGCCGTACGGGCCCGACCAGTGGAAGCTCCTCACACCCGTGGTGGAGGCGTGCGACCCGCGCACCATCGCGGTGAACGTGTCGGCGACGCACGCCTTCTCGGACGGGCTCACGGTGGGCGAGTGGGAGGGACTGCAGGGCGCGCTTCCGCCGCGCTTCCGCGAGCGCGTGGTGCGGCGCGAGCTGCTTCCGCTCCAGCTGATCGAGGAGCGCCTCCCCGAGCAGGTCGCGCGCTACGTGGAGATGCAGCGCGTGGTGCACGACATCATCTCCACCGCCTTCTCGGAGCGCGTGATCCGCCCCGGCGAGACGCGCACCGACGACGTGGTGTGGTGGATGCGCCAGCGGGTGAACGACCTGGGGCTCGGCACCTGGTTCCAGCCCAGCGTGGACGTGCAGCGCGCGGGGGTGGAGATGGGCGACTCCGCCAACCCCGTCATCCGCCGCGGCGACGTGCTGCACTGCGACTTCGGGATCACGGCGCTGGGGCTGAACACGGATACGCAGCACATGGGCTACGTCCTGCGCCCCGGCGAGACGGACGCACCCGCCGGCC
>JAUJMI010000407.1 GCA_030446945.1 Longimicrobium sp.
GAGCGAGAAGCGCAGGCCGGCCGGCGGCGGGCGGCCGCTGCTGGTGAGGCGCAGCCCCACGCGCGCCCCGCCGCCGATGCCGAAGCGCAGGTACGCCGCGCCCCCACCCCGCAGGTTGTACTCGCGCGAGGCGTTGGAGCCCAGCCTCTCCACCTTGAGCGGGAAGACCTCCGGGCCGCCGTACAGATCGGAGATGGCGGGCATGATGTCGCGGAAGTTCCAGCTCGGCTGCATGAATCGCGGCTCCACCGGCACCGCGTCGTCGGTGTAGACCGAGAGGGTCCAGTCCTGCACCCAGTCCAGCGCCGGGGCGCCGATCACCTGCGACACGTTCTCGAGCCCCGTCGCCGTGTTGTTGACCAGCCGGAAGAAGAGCTGCTGGTCGCCCGTACCCCGGCGGTCCACGGCGTAGCGCAGGAAGGCCCACGAGCCGCCGCGCGTCTCCAGGAGATCCGGCCCGATCACCGAGTTGCTGTCCGGCGCCTCCAGGTAGGTCAGGTAGCGCCCCAGGTTGTCCAGCAGGTAGCTGTTCACCGCGTTGACCCTGCGGGGGTCCGCGGTGATCTGGGCCAGCGTCAGGTTCTGGCGCGGCGCGAGCCCGGACGCCGCGTAGAAGTTGAGCTCCTCGGCCGCGTGCGCGAGCGCCTCGTCCAGCCAGACCTCCTCGAACTCCTGCGCGGCGTTCACGTAGATGCGGCGCGCGCCGTTGATCAGGTGCTCGAGCTCGTGCGCGATCGTCCCCGCGGCGGTGCGCAGGATGAGCTCCTTGGGGAAGCGGTTCCCGTTGATGGTGCCGTTCGGGTCCGGGGCGAGGAGGTAGAAGATCTCGCCCACGTTGCTGCGCGGGCAGGCGCCCAGCCGCGGCGTCGCCACCCGCGGAAAGAGGTCGCCGGGGAAGAAGAAGCCGCCAAAGTACCCGCCGCCGCTGTTGGGCGGCGTGAGCGCGTTGACCTCGCGGGTGAAGACGATGATGACGCGCCCGTTGTCGTCCAGGTCCGTGGGCGCGCCGAAGTTCTGCACGTCCACCGGGTAGATCTGACGGTCGAACTCCTGGCCGAACGCCCGCAGCTCCGCGTCGGTGAGGCCGCCGGCGGGGTTCGTGGGGTCGTTCACCAGGATCGCCCGCTGCGTGACCGCGGCCACGCGCGCCTGCCGCACGGCGCCGGAGGTGCACGGGTTCTGGTTCAGGTAGAACTGCGGGACGCGGATGGTGATGAGGCTCCCCTCCGCGGGCACGACCGCCGCGGTCGTGGGCGCCTCCGGCTCCAGCGAGCGGCTCGCGGCGGAGGCGGGGCGGATGGTGAGGCCGCTGCGCATCCGCTCCATCAGGCGCATGTGCATCTCGCGGTCTCGCCGCGGCTGGGCGAGCGCGAGGGCGCCGGGGAGCCGGTTGGGGTTGGGCGGCCCGACGGCGTCGCGGAGGTTGGCGCCGATGGCTTCCACCTGCAGCCGCGCCTCGCCGTCCGGGTCCGCCAAAAAGGGGACCAGCGTGTACTCCGCGCCCTCGCCGCCGGCCTGCAAGCAGAGCGTACCCGCCTGGACCCCGCTCACCGTGAGCGTCCCGCCCACGTCGAGGCGCGTCCCCTTGCCGAACACGCAGGGGAGCAGGTCGGCCGAAAGCTCCGGCGCCGTGGGCCCCGACGGATCATCCGCGCACCCCGCCGCCGCCATCACGGCGAGCGCGGTGAGTATCTGTCTCTTCATGAACCGCTCGTGGAGGAATGGAGTGAGGCGGGAAACAGGCGTCTGGTATTTCGCACCGCCGCGACGGCTTCGTCAAGTGCATCAACGTACAACGGCCTCGCACAGAGACACGGAGGGTGCGGAAAGAACCGGGAAGGGTTTCTCTGCGGCTCGTGGTTCCCTCCGTGCCCTCTGTGTGATGGTCGTCGTTCTCTGCGCCACTTCCCCCCTGGCGAGCCCGGCCCTAGCTTTCGGCGCCGAACCCCCGCACATCGCGCAAGTACCTGATGCTGAACGCACTCGCACCACACGCCGAGGAGATCGGCCTCGCCCTTCTCCCGCGCCTGGTGGACGAGGTGGAGACCGTCTTTCGCGGCAAGCGCGAGACGGTGCGCCTGTCGCTGGCGGCGCTGCTGGCGCGCGGGCACCTCCTCTTCGAAGACATCCCCGGCGTGGGGAAGACCACCCTGGCGCGCGCCCTCACCGCCGCGCTGGGGCTGGAGTTCAGGCGCGTGCAGTTCACCAGCGACCTCCTTCCCTCGGACGTGCTGGGCGTCTCCGTCTACAACCCGCGCACGCACGAGTTCGAGACGCGCCCGGGGCCCATCTTCACCCACGTGGTGCTTGCGGACGAGATCAACCGCGCCCCGCCCCGCACCCAGAGCGGCCTGCTGGAGGCGATGCAGGAGGGGCGCGTCACCATCGACGACCGCTCCTTCGACCTGCCGCGCCCCTTTCTGGTGATGGCGACGCAGAACCCGCTGGAACAGCACGGCACGTATCCGCTCCCGGAGAGCCAGCTCGACCGCTTCCTGATGCGCCTCGCCATCGGCTACCCGGACGCGGACGAGGAGCGCCTCGTCCTCCTCCGCTCCGCGGCGGGCGGCGACCCGGTCGACAGCATCACGCCCATCCTGGATGCCGCGCGCGTGCTGGCGCTCCAGGACCGCGTGGAACAGGTGCACGCCGAGCCCGCGCTGGTCGATTACCTGATGGCCATGGTTCAGGCCACGCGCAGCGACCCGCGCCTCCGCGCGGGCGCCAGCACGCGCGGCGCCATCGGCCTCCTGCGCGCCGCGCGCGGCTACGCCCTCGTGGACGGCCGCGACTTCCTGGCCCCCGACGACGTGCGCCGTCTGGTCATCCCCTGCCTCGCGCACCGCCTCCTTCCGGCCGCCGCCGCGGCGCCTGGGGATGCGTATGACGAGGCGGTTACGGTGCTGGAGGAGATTCTGCACACTGTGCCGGTTCCGGTGTGAAAAGCAGTGCCAAGTGCCTAGTGCAAGTGCTCATTGAAAGGCGGCACCAACGCACTGACGCACTCACGCACGCCGTTTCCACCAGGCACCAGCCACCAGGCACTTACTTCCCCATGCCCGCGCCCTTCTGGAGCACCGCCGATTCGATCCGCCGCTGGTTCAAGCCGCCGCGGCGGCTGCGCTTTTCGCGCGCGGGGTGGATGTTCAGCGGGGGGGCGCTCCTGCTGGGCGTGGCGGCGATCGGGACGGGGAATAACCTCCTCTTCCTGCTCCTGGGGGCGATGCTGGGATTCATCACGCTCAGCGGCTGGCTCAGCGAGCAGATGCTGCGGCGCGTGGAGGTCCGGCGCCGCCCGCCTCGCGGGATCACGGCGGGGGAGCCGGCTCGGGTGTCGTACGAGGTGAAGAACGGCAAACGCCGCCTCCCCTCCTTCGCGGTGGAGATCGGTGAGGCGGGGTGGCCCGCGAGGGCTTGGGTGGCGGCGCTGGAGCCCGGCGCCGCCACCGTCGCGCGTGCCGAGGGGCGGTGGGAGTGGCGCGGCGTCTATCCGCTGGCGACGGTGACGCTCGCCACGTCCTTTCCCTTCGGCCTCTTTCGCTAGGAGCGAGACGTGGAGCTTCGGGGCGTGGCCGTCGGGTGGCCGCGCGCGGACCGGGCGGTGCGCGCGCCGCGTGCGGCGGGGGTGCGCGCCCGTCGGCGCGG
>JAUJMI010000408.1 GCA_030446945.1 Longimicrobium sp.
CGCGGTAGGCGTCGTCCTGGGCGGCGGCGGGAAGCGCGCAGAGGAGGAGGGCGAGAACGGCTGCGGAGCGCATCGAAGGGGAGGGCCGAGGAAGGGGTGACCTGCCCAGCCGTGTACGTCATCCGGCGCCGCGGAGTTCCAGGGGGCGCCGCTGGACTGCATCGGGCAGGAGGAAAAACAGGGGCCGACGCAGAAACGCGGAGGACACGGAGGAGTTCCCTCCGCGCCTCCGCGTCTCCACGTGAGCCCTGCGGTTGCTGCGTCTCAGCGCCCGAGCGTGAGACCCGCCGCTACTGCGCCTGGCGCGCCGACGCCAGGTCGCGCACCGCGCCGGCCAGCATCCGCACCTTGGCGGCGTCCGACGAAGCGGCCGCGTAGCCATTGATCTGCGCGGCGAGCGTCGTCAGCGCGGTACGGCGGCGAGCGGCGGGCGCGCGCTGGGCCGTGGCGAGCGCCTGGCGGATCGTGCCCAGGCGCGCCGCCGTGAGCCCCCGCGAGCGCTCCAGCTGGTCCGCGTAGGCACGGGCCAGCGCGAACGACGCCGGCCACACCATCTTCGGCTGCCCCTGCGGGTTCAGGTACTCCAGGCGGACCGTCTTGGCCGCGTCGATCTCGTTCTGCGTAAGCAGCGCGCTCGGCGTCAGCTCCATGATATCCAGCCCGCGCGAGATCTCCGAGCTGACGATCACGCCGTTGTACCAGTAGGCGGACCAGGTGCCGCCGCTGCCCATGCGGGTGGAGTCCACCGGGCCGCGGTCGAAGAAAGCGATCTCCACCGGCCGCTTGGCGTCCGTCCAGTCGAAGACCGACACGCCGCCCTGGTACCACGACTGCACCATCACGTCGCGCCCCGGAATGGGGATCAGCGAGCCGTTGTGGGCCACGCAGTTCTCCTGCGCGGTCTGCGGCGCCGGGAGCTTGTAGTAGCTCTGGAACTGCAGGTCGCGGCGGCCGTTGATGGTGAAGATGGCGTTGGCGCCCCACGCGCGCGGGTCGGTGGCGCGGCACTTGGCCTGGCCGCCGCCGCCCCACTCATCGCTGAAGAGCACCTTGGTGGCGTCGTTGTTGAACGTCGCCGAGTGCCAGTACGAGAAGTTCGAGTCGGCCGCGGCGGCGAGCCGCACCGGGTTCGCAGGGTCGCGGATGTCCAGCAGGAGCCCGTACCCTTCACAGGCGCCCCCGGCCAGCCCCACCGCCGGGTACACCGTGATGTCGTGGCACTGCGTGGGCCCCGGCCGCGGGCCCTGGTCGGGGAACATCGTGTTGACGATCTGCTGCACGCTGGCGCGCAACGCGGCGCTGTCGGCCGCCGTCGGCGCGCCGGTGCCGCCGCGCGCCTGCATGATGCTGTCCAGCAGCGGCGTGGTCAGGCGCGGCGAGAGCACCCGCTCCGTCCCGTCCACCGTGGCCGTGAACGCGCCCCGCGCACGTGCCTCGGCGACCATGCGCGCCATCTCGGCGGCGTCCTGCGGCGTCTCGCCGTGGCGCGGCGGAGCCGTCAGCCCCTGGAAGATGCGCGGCGAGCTGACGATGGCCGCGCGCTCCGGGTTGGCCAGCGGCACCCGGACGACCTCGATGCGAAAAAGCGCCGAGTTGGGGTTCTGCTCGGGCGCCTGGCTCACGCACCCCGGAAGCTCCTCCGGCGAGCGCACGTTGGCCGAGCCCGAGATGTACACGTACACGTTCTGCCGGTCGCGCGGATCCTCCAGCACGGTGTGCGTGTGCGACCCGCGGCACGTCTGCACGTTGCCGATGTAGCGCGGATTGTTGATGTCGCGGATGTCGAAGATGCGCAGCCCGCGCAGCCGCTCGCGGCTCACGCTCTCCTGCACCCCCTGGCCGCCGCAGTCCAGCCGCCCCGAGCCGGACTCGCCCGAGACGAAGAGCAGGTTCTTGTACACCGACACGTCGCTCTGCGACGCGGGGCAGAAGTACTCCTTGGCCAGCGTCGGTCGGCTGGGATTGCTGATGTCCCAGACCTGGAAGCCGTTGTAGTTCCCCTGGATCGCGTACTTGCCGCTGAACGCCAGGTCGGAGTTGGTGGACCCCGCGAACCTCTCCGGGGGGCGCGTCTTGGAAAGGACGCGCATGTTCCACGTCGCCTCGCCGGCGTCGTGGAGGCCGGCGCGAAGGCCCACGCGCGGATCGGGCGCCGGGGCGCCGGCCGCGCGGTTGTCGGACCCGGCGGACGGGCCGGCGCCCGTCTGGGCGAGCGCCGGGGTGAGCGCCGCCAGCGAGAGCAGCGCGGCGGTGAGCGACCGCTTCAGCGCGGAGCTACCGCGCATTGCGGGGGA
Organism: Longimicrobium sp.; assembly: GCA_030446945.1. Taxonomy (GTDB): domain Bacteria; phylum Gemmatimonadota; class Gemmatimonadetes; order Longimicrobiales; family Longimicrobiaceae; genus Longimicrobium. The sequence goes on from JAUJMI010000408.1 coordinate 2,295, forward strand.
CGTTGATTGCATCGCGTCTTCCTCGGATAGGGCGAAATGGGACCTGCGCACGTACGTCGGGTGGCTCATGGCGTGCCTCCCTCAAAGAGCATCGCGACGAGCATCTGCTGCATGCGCGCGATCTCGGTGACCTGATCGACGTTCACGTCCGTCGCGAACCTGAACACCGTCTCGTCCTGCCCGGCGCCGTTCGTGCCGAACAGCTCCTCCACCATGACGATGGCGCCGCGGTGGTGCTGGATCATGTAGGTGAGGAAGAGCCGGTCGAACTCCGGGCCCCGCGCTTCGTCCAGCTGCTTCATCTGGGCGTCGGTGAGCATCCCCGGCATCTTCATCTCGTGCTCGACGCCGTTCGTCCGCATCGGCATCGTGGCGGACGCGTGCGACTCCGGCACCGGCTGCTTCCGGTCGCGGAGCCACTGCTGCATCGTGGCGATCTCGTCCTGCTGGGCGTTGATGATGCGCTCGGCCAGCCGGCGCACGGCGGGGCTGGCACCGTGCGTGGGCGCCCGCCGCGCCATCTCGATGGCCTGCGCGTGATGCCCGATCATGTGCGTCATGAAGTGCACGTCCGCCGGGGTCCACGGCCGCAGCACGCTGTCCGCCGGCGCAGCGGCGTGCGTGTGCCCGCCGTGCGAATGGCCCTGTGCCGCCGCCTGCGACGCGCCGCCGCAGATCACGGCGCCCAGCAGCAGCGCCAGAGTACGTCGGGGGGATGAAGTAGTCATCTCACTCCTTGGGCGCCGCGAGCGCGCCCTACGATGTTGTGCCGAATCATGGATACTAGCTCACTCCGGTGGACCCGCAAGGATGGCGCCCGTCCCTTGTCCGCTCCCGCGGTTGCCCTATACTCCAGGGCAGTGGCAACATACGAAGCCTCTGGCCAGCCATCGGGGCTCCGGCGCACGAGCGCATCCTCATGCCAGATCCGTTGTGTACCCACACTCCCGCCTGAGTGTTCGCGCGGCTTCAACAGCAAGTCTCACGCGGAGGCGCGGAGACGCGGAACAACTGAAGAAAAGCCTCGGAGGACACAGGGGGAAACGCAAGCCACAGAGAACCCCTTTTTGCAGTTCTTCCCTCTGTGTCTCTGCGTGAGCCTGCAGTTCTTTGGGTCGTTTTCAACGTCTCCGCGCCTCCGCGGCTCCGCGTGAGACCGCTATTCCAACGTCGCGGACCAACGATGGCGACTTTCGTTCATCTCACCCCGGAGCGCTTGGTCGATCGCATCCTGCGCGCGGGGATCAGGGCGGGGCCGACGCGCTGGAAGGTGCCCGACGGCGTGTACGCGATGCCGACCACGCCCAACTTCTTCGTCTCGCACCAGTGGCT
>JAUJMI010000409.1 GCA_030446945.1 Longimicrobium sp.
CCCCCGGCTGGTGTCGGCGGCCTTGCCGCGCACGCCGGCACCGCCGTGGACGCGCGGCAGGCCGGCGGCGAGCGCCTCCCCCCGCCTGAACTGGTACGAGCCGGGGTAGACCCCGCGCCCGAACGCGACCACCGTCTCGGCCACCGCGCGCATCACCAACACGTCGCCCGCGCGCACCGTCGGGTTGGCGCGGAGGTCGCCGGAGAGGTAGAAGGGGGCGAGGTCCAGCCGCGTCGAGTCGCCCTCGACACGGCGGAGCAGGATGTTCCGCGGCATCGCGGTCGATCCGCGGGGCGTCGGCACCACCTCGCTCACGCGCGTGATGGAGCTGGCCAGCCTCACCCCCGGGTTCGCCACGTCGCCCAGGAGGTACACCTTGAACGAGCGCACCTGCGCCAGCGAGAGGGAGACCTCGACGTTGCGGTAGAGCCGCAGTACCGCGGCACGCGCGCGCGCCTGCGCCTCGTCCAAGTTCAGCCCCAGCACCCGCACCACCCCGATGGAAGGGATGACCACGGTCCCTTCCGGAGTGACCACCAGGGAGTAGGTGACGTTCAGGTCGCCGAACAGCGACACGTCCACCACGTCGCCCGGGCCGAGCGCGTACTCCGCGCGGCGGATGGGGGCGTCGAGCGGCTGCGCGGCGGGGAACCAGCCCGTTCCGTTCTGGTTAGTGTTGGTACCCGCCCGCGCGGTGTCGCGCCCGGGCTCCTGCGCCCATACCGGAGCCACCCCGCCGGCGATCAGAGCTCCCGACAGGGCGGCGGCCAACACTCGAATCGATATCATGGAGTGAACCGTGCCACCTGTGTATGCATGAAAAAAGGACATCAGCGCGCCAGCTCCCCGGACGTGAACGGCTCCAACCCCGCGGGGAGCGGCGCGCGCCGTTTCTCCCTTCGTCGTCCTGAAATACGCCGAGCCGGGAAACGTTTGACGTTTCCCGGTACCTCGCCGTCACACCGCCCGGTCGAAGCGGCCCCGCGCGGCTACGCCCGCCGGGCGATCGGCTCGGCGTGGGCGAAGTCCAGCGGTTCCTCGCGTTCCTCCCGCGAAGACGTGGAGAGCCCCAGCACCCGTGCCGGCCCGCGGACGCTGCGCATGACGCCGCGGGTGTCCACCACCAGGGGCGCCTCGCGGGCAACCAGCGCGTAGTTGACGGAGCTGTGGTCCGTCACCACCACCACCGCGTCGGCCGAGCGAAGCAGCTCGGGGGTGAGCGCCGCGCTACGCATCGGCAGCCCGGCGAGCCCGGTATGCCCGTCGTCGCGGATCTCGGGGCAGAACGGGTCATGGTACACCACCTCCGCGCCACGCGTCTGCAGCAGCCCGATCACGTCCAGCGCCGGGCTCTCGCGCAGGTCGTCGATGTCGCGCTTGTAGGCCACGCCCAGCACCAGCACGCGGCTACCGTTCACCGCCTTGCGGGCTCCGTTCAGGGCGTCCGCCACTTTGCGCACCACGTACTCGGGCATCTCCGCGTTGATCTCGCTGGCCAGCTCGATCATGCGCGTCTTGTACTCCAGCGTGCGCATCTTCCACGACAGGTAATGCGGGTCCAGCGGAATGCAGTGGCCACCCAGCCCGGGGCCGGGGGTGAACTTCATGAAGCCGAACGGCTTGGTGGCCGCCGCCTCGATCACCCCCCACACGTCCACGCCCAGCTTGTCGCACGCCTGCGCCAGCTCGTTGGCCAGCGCGATGTTGATCATGCGAAAGGTGTTCTCGTACACCTTCACCAGCTCGGCCGCCTCGGCGCTCTCCACCTTTACGAGCGTGTCGAAGACGCTGCCGTACAGCGCCGTTCCGGCCTCCATGCACGCCGCCGTCACGCCGCCGATCACCTTGGGCGTGTTGCGGGTGTGCCACACGGGGTTTCCCGGGTCCACCCGCTCGGGCGAGAAGCAGAGGAAGAAGTCCTCGCCCACGGCCAGCCCGCTCTGCTCCAGGATGGGGAGCAGGACATCGCGGGTCGTCCCCGGGTACGTGGTGCTCTCCAGGATCACCAGCTGCCCCGGGCGCAGCGTCTTGAGCACCGCCTGCGCGGCGGAGACGACGTAGCTGAGGTCCGGCTCCTTGGTCTTGTTGAGGGGCGTGGGGACGCAGATGGAGATCGCGTCGCACTCCGCCAGCCGCGACAGGTCGGTGGTGGCCGAGAGGAGCCCCTCGCCCACGAACGCGCCCAGCACCTCGCTGGAGACGTCCTGCACGTGGCTGTGCCCCGCGCATACACCGTCCACCACCCGCTCGGACACGTCCACCCCGAGGGTGCGGTAGCCGTTGCGCGCGAGCTCGACCGCCAGAGGCAGCCCCACGTATCCCAGCCCCACGACCCCTACTACCGCCGTATTGTCGCCGATCCTGGAAAGGATCTGGTCTTTCGCCGCGCTCATATTGCCGTATTCAGACCGGTAGAGGCCACGGGAGCCCCCGCCGGTGCACGTTCTTCGAGCCGCGAGGAAACCTCAAAGTTAACGGCCCGGTCAATTTACGCAACCCGAGCTCAGTTCGAGCGGACCGCGCCCTGCCTGCGCGCCGCCAGGGGCGGAACGCACTCCGGCACCAGCGCCAGGAGCCCTTCCAGCGAGTCGTTGGTGCTCCCCAGCGCCGCCGCCGCGCCCAACCGGTCGAGCCCCTGGGTGAGCGCGTCCACGTCCGGCTCGGTGCTCTGCACGATGCGGATCTTCTCCACCGCGGTGGGGATCGTCGCCTCGTAGTCCGACATCAGCTCCTCGTGGAGCTTCTCGCCGGGGCGCAGGCCGGTGAAGACGATCTGCACGTCGTGGTACGGCACCAGCCCGGAAAGGCGGATCAGGTTCTCCGCCAGCTCCACGATGCGCACCGGATCGCCCATCTCCAGCATGCAGATCCGCTCGGCGGCGTCGGGGAGCGCCGCGGCCTGCAGCACCAGCTGCACCGCCTCGGGGATCGTCATGAAGTAGCGCGTGACGTCGGGGTGCGTGATGGTGAGCGGCACCCCCGCCGCCAGCTGACGCTTGAAGAGCGGGATCACGCTGCCGTCCGACCCCAGCACGTTTCCGAAGCGCACCGCCCGGAAGTCGCAGCTGGAGCTGCGCAGCGCCGGCCAGCCCAGGACCAGGTGCTCGGCCACGCGCTTGGTGGCGCCCATCACGCTGGACGGGTTGACCGCCTTGTCGGTGGAGATCAGGACGAAGCGCTCCGCGCCGAAGCGGGCGGCGCACTGGGCCACGTACAACGTGCCGAAGATGTTGTTGCGCACCGCCTCCACCACGTTGCTCTCCATGAGCGGCACGTGCTTGTAGGCGGCGGCATGGAAGACGAACTCCGGGCGGTAGCGGTTGAAGATCCGCTCCATGCGCACCTGGTCCGTGACGTCGGCGACAACGGGGATCACCGCCAGCGACGGGTGACTCGCCGTAAGCTCGTTGTGGATGAAGTAGAGCGGGCTTTCGGCCTGGTCCAGCACGATGAGGCGCGCCGGCTGCAGCCGCGCGATCTGCCGCGCCAGCTCGGAGCCGATGGAGCCGGCGCCGCCGGTCACCATCACGGTGCGCCCTTCCAGATCCGGGTTCCTGCCGTCCAGCGGCAGGTCCACCGTCTCGCGCCCCAGCAGGTCCTCGATCTGTACGTCGCGAACCTGCGT
>JAUJMI010000410.1 GCA_030446945.1 Longimicrobium sp.
CCCACCCCCCCCGCCCCGCCCCGCGCCCCCCCCCGTCCACCCCGGCGCGCCGGGCCGCCGCGGGCGCCCGGATCCCCCCCGACGTGGTGGGGTGAACCGCCCCCGGATCCACCCCCCCCGACCCCCACCACCCCGCCGGGCGCCCCGCGGCGGGGGAGATCCGCCCCACCCTCCCCACCCTCCTCTCCCCCTTCGACCCGCTGGTGTGGGACCGCGCGCGCGCCGCGGAGCTGTTCGGCTTCGAATACCGGCTGGAGTGCTACACCCCCGCGCCCAAGCGCCGCTGGGGGTACTTCGTGCTTCCCATCCTGCGCCGCGGCGCGCTGGTGGGCCGGCTGGACGCCAAGGCCCACCGCCGCGACGGCGTCTTCGAGGTGCGGGCGCTCTACCTGGAGCCGGGGGTGCGCCCCACCGAGCGCTTCCTGGCCGATGTGGCCGGCGCGCTGCGGGAGTGCGCGGCCTGGCACGGCACCCCCCGCGTCACCGTCCGCCAATCCGACCCGCCGGAGTTGGCGGGGCGCTTGACGGAGCTCTTGGGCAGAGTGCTGCGCGGCGGCTGAAACCGCGGCAACAACCGCCGCAAGCCTGCCTTCGCAGGCTCGTGGGAGGGGGATCGATCCGAAAGAAAAAAGCTCACACGGAGTCTACGGCGGGAACGGCAACACGCAGAGAAACCCTCCTGCTGTTCGGTCCGTGGCTCTGTGTGAGCCGCGCTGTTTACCAGGCGAGGGCGGCACGGAGAGTGCCATGCGCTCCCGCTCTACTCATCGCGAGGAGGTGCATGGCCGTTCGTTTCCGATCCACGGGTTGTCTGGCGAGCATCGTGCTATCGGTGGTGCTCACCGTCGTGCTGAACGTGCTGCTGCGGGCCTGCTCCACGCATTGGTGACCTGTCAGAGCGCGGCACGGATGCGGACCGTCCGCTCCAGCTCGTCGCGCGCCTGGAGCACCTTGCGGCGGATGTCCAGAGGGAGCCGCGGGGTCTCGGCCAGGAAGCGGTCCACCACCGCCAGCCCTTCCGGCGTAGTCTGGCCGCCGATGAAGGCGTTCACCCAGCGCGGGAGGAAGAAGATCCGGCGGTTCTCGCGAATCCACTCCAGCCGGTCGAGCGAGGCGCGCAGGTGCGGGAGGGAAAGCTCGGGGCGCGCGGGGTCGTTGAAGGCGCCCAGCGACGCCGTGGCCCACTCTTCGTTGAGCTGCGGGTCCTCCAGGTAGCGCCGGAAGTACTCCGTGCGCGCGGCGGCGGTGGGGATGGCGGCGCCGGCCACGAAGGCGCGGCGCGGCCCCTCGGCGCCAGTGTCGCGCGCGGCTTCGGCGGCGATCAGCGCGGCGGGGTTCGGCTCCCCCAGCGCGGCGAGGGCACCCACGATGGACCAGCGCGTGGGCTGCTGCACCGGCTTCCCATCGAACTGCTTGCGCTCCGCCAGGTACTCGCGCAGCAGCGCGCGGCCCGCCTCCGTGCGCACTGTGCCGACCAGCGCGTCCAGCGACGCCTTCCGCATGCCGTACGACAGGCTCGCGTCGTCCGCGCGGGAGGCGAGGAGGCGCTCCCATGCCGGCGCCACGCGGGCCGCGTCGTCCGGGCGCAGGTAGAGGTTCAGGGCGGTGGAGGCGCGCCCCAGCACGGCGTCCGCGATCTGCTCGTCGCGCTCGCCGGGGAGCTCGCGGATGGCCGCCTCCACGAAGCGCGCGGCGGGCATGCGGCCCTCGCGCACGCGGTCCCACAGCGCGCCCCAGAGCTGCGCGCGAAGGAGGTCGTCGCGGGTGGCGCCCACGTTCGCCGCCACCCGCTTTGCGCTGCGGTCGTCCAGCAGGAAGAGGCCGTAGCCGTAGTCGCCGTCGTTGCTCCACACGTAGTCGGGGAGCGGGAGCCCCGCGGCGCCCTCGACGACGGTGGTCGCCCCCTCGAAGGTGACGGGGAGCACGACGTCGTCGCGGTCGCGGTACGCCAGCCGCACGCGCACCCGGCCCGGCCACCATCCGCCCGCATCGCCGGGGAGGGCGCGCGCCGGGCGCTGCACCAGCCGCAGGGCGCGGATCTTCCCCCCGTCCGCATCCAGCTGCGTCTCCACGATCGGCATGCCGGCGCGCAGGATGTACTGCTCGCCGAACTGCTTGAGGGGCGCGCCGGACGCTTCCTCGACGGCGGCCAGCAGGTCGCGCCAGGTGGCGTTGGAGTAGGCGTGGCGGGTGAGAAAGGTGTGCACCCCCGCGCGGAACGCCGTGTCGCCCACCAGGAAGTTGAGCTGCTTCAGGATCGACGGCGCCTTGTTGTAGACGATGGGCCCGTAGTTGCTCTTCGCCAGGTCCAGGTTCGCCAGCTCCTGCCACACCGGCGTGGTGCCCGAGGTGGCGTCGGTGGCGTACGCCGTGGGCTTGTTGCGCAGGTAAAAGGTCTTCCATGCGCCGCTCGCGGGCGCCAGCTCCGCCTGCATCCGCGCCGCCATGTAGGTGGCGAACCCTTCCTTGAGCCACAGGTCGTCGAACCAGCGCATCGTCACCAGGTCGCCGAACCACTGGTGGGCGACTTCGTGGTAGATGGTCTGCTCGCGCCCCAGCCGCTGCGAAAGGGTGGGCGGCTCGCGGAAGACGAACTGCGTCTCGTTGTAGAAGATGGCGCCCACGTGCTCCATCCCGCCGAAGGGAAAGGCGGGTGCCAGGAGCGCGTCCATCTTGGCGAAGGGGAAGGGGACGCCGAAGTACCCCGCCAGCCACGTGGCCGCGCGCTGGTTGGCGCGAATCAGCGAATCCGCCTCCACCTCGGCTCTCCGCGAGGCACGGGCGTACAGCGTCAGCCCCTCCGACTCCCACGTCGCCCACGGCCCCGCCGCGAAGGCGATCAGGTAGGTGGAGATCGGCTGCGTCTCGCCGAAACGCCACGTCACCGCCGCGGCCGCGGTGTCGCGCCCCTCCAGCGCGCCGTTGGCGAGCACCTTCCACGATGGCGGCGCCGTGATCCGCGTGCGGACGCGGGCCTTGAGGTCCGGCTGGTCGAAGCAGGGGAAGAGGGCGTTGGCGTCCGCCGGCACCAGGAGGGTGTAGAGGTACGTCGTGGCGTCCTTGGCATCGTCCGCGCGGATGATGGGCGCCCCCGCCGCCGCGATGCGCGTGGTGAACTCCGCCGCCACCCGGTTCGCTCCTTCGCGCAGGTGCCGCGCGGGGATCCGGATGTGCCCGCCCGCCCACCGGAAGTCGGTCACCGCCGCCCCGTTCACGCGCACGGCGTGGAGCGAGGGCCCGCGGAAGTCGAGCACCAGGTCGCCCCCGCCGCGGCGCTGGAACCGCGCCTCCACGCTGCCCCGTGCCGAGTCGCGGCGGGTGACGTCCAGCGCCAGCGCGTAGCGCACGTCCGAGATCGTGGCCGCGCGCTCCCGCGCCAGTTCCAGCGAGACGCCGGGTTGCATCGGGTCGGTGGCCGGGCCCATCTGGGCGTCCAGGGGGTGCGCGGCGGCCGCGGCGAGGATCGCCAGGACGGGGGCGGCGGAACGGAGTGGTCGCATGGCTCGGGCGGTGCGGGGTCGCTCGGGAACAGATGGTGAAGTGTAGCCGCGCGGCGGGGGTTGCGCGAGGGCCCTCACCCCCGGCTCGTTACACTCGCCTGCCCCCTCTCCCGATAACAGGAGA
>JAUJMI010000411.1 GCA_030446945.1 Longimicrobium sp.
GCTGGCGCCCGTGACTCATCTCCCGCCCGGGGGGTCGGGCGGGGGGTCCGCCGGGTCGTCCGCCCCCGCCACCGCCGGTGGGGGCGACCGCCGCGCTCCCGGGGCCGGGGGAGCACCTCAACGGCCCGCTCGGGGCGCGGCGCGGGCCGCGGCGCGGCCCGCGCCGCCCGCGGCGGGGTCGCCTGAAAGGAAGTAATCCGATGCCGAAGATGAAGACCCACCGGGGTGCGGCGAAGCGCTTCAAGGTGACGGCCAAGGGCCGCGTGAAGCGTGGGAGCGCCATGCACAGCCACATCCTGACCAAGAAGTCGCCGAAGCGGAAGCGGAACCTGCGCGGCACCACCATGCTCGCCAAGCCGGACGAGAAGCGCGTGAAGCGCCTCCTCCTGGCCTGACGCGCGCTTTCGCAACCGACTAGAGAGGGTTCGGACTCATGCCTCGCGTAAAGAACAACGTCGCCCGCCTGCGGCGGAAGCGGCAGATCCTGGCGGACGCCAAGGGGTACTTCGGCCGCCGCAAGAACCTGTACAAGACGGCAAAGGAAGCGGTGGAGCGGGCCCGCCGCTACGCGTACCGGGACCGCAAGAACCGCAAGCGCGAGTTCCGCCGCCTGTGGATCATCCGCATCAACGCCGCCGCGCGCATGAACGAGCTTTCGTACTCGCGCTTCATGAACGGCCTCAAGCGCGCCGGCATCGAGATCGACCGCAAGGTGCTCGCGGACCTCGCCATCCGCGAGCCGCAGGCCTTTGAGCAGCTCGCCAGTGCCGCCAAGGCGAACCAGGGCTGAGCGGTCTTCTGTTTTGACTTCCCCGAGCGGCGCCGTGGACCTCCACGGCGCCGCTCGTGTTTCGGGGTAGCCAAATGCCCGGTCGCCGTCCAGATTGTGACGGGGGGCCCGATCAAACCCGGAGGGCGCGATGAACCGACGCCGGCTCACCTTCGTTCGCGAGCGGCCCAGACCACAATGGGCGTTTGAAGTCGTGTGCACGATCGTGCTCTGCGTCATCGTGTACCTTCTCTCCACGCCTCTGCTCGACTGGGTACGCCAGGTGGGCGGCGCGCATCAGGGGCGCGCCGGCGGGTACACGATCATCGAGCAATGACCTTTGGCGCGGCCCGGTTGCCGTCCAGGTGGAATACGGAAGATGAGCATCACGGAAGAGCTGATCGCGCAGCTGCGCGCGCTGGAGTCGGAAGGTGGGGCGGCGATCGGCGCGGCGGGAGGGGCCGAGGCGCTGGAGGCGGTGCGGATCGACCTGCTCGGCCGCAAGGGGCGGCTCACGGGGATCCTGCGCCGCCTGGGGGAGCTGTCGCCCGAGGAGCGGCCGGCGGTGGGGGCGGAGGGAAACCGCGTGCGCGATGCGCTCAACGCGCTCTTCGACGAGCGGACCGCCGCGCCGGCCGCCGGCGCGGATACGGGGCCGCGCGAGGACCTGACGCTTCCCGGCCGCGCGCCGTGGCGGGGCGGGCTCCATCCCGTGCGGCAGGTGGTGGACGAGATCTGCGAGATCTTCCGGGACCTGGGATTCAGCCGCGTGGCCGGGCCGGAGGTGGAGACGGCGGAGTACAATTTCACCAAGCTCAACTTCCCGCTCGACCACCCGGCGGCGGACATGCACGACACCTTTTATCTCGGCGAGGGGACGCTGCTGCGCACCCACACCTCGCCGATGCAGGCCCGGATCATGGAGGCGCACGCGCCGCCCATCCGGGTGGTGATCCCCGGCACCGTCTACCGCCGCGACCCGTTCGACCCGAGCCACGCGCCCGCCTTCGAGCAGATCGAGGGGCTGGCCGTGGACGAGGGCGTCACCTTTGCCGACTTCAAGGCGACGCTCGCCCTCTTCGTGCGCCGCTTCTTCGGCCCCGACGCGAAGACGCGCTTCCGGCCGTCGTACTTCCCCTTCACCGAGCCCTCGGCGGAGGTGGACGTGTCGTGCATGATCTGCGGCGGCTCCGGGTGCTCCGCCTGCAAGGGGACCGGGTGGATGGAGATCATGGGGGCCGGGATGGTGCATCCCAACGTCTTCAAGCACGCCGGCATCGATCCCGAGCGCTACACCGGCTACGCCTTCGGGATGGGGCCGGGGCGGATCGCGATGCTGCGCTACGGGATTACGGACATCCGGCTGCTGTACGAGGGAGATGTGAGGTTCCTGGGGCAGTTCGCGTGACTGCGGGGACTGGGGAATGGGGAATGGGGAATGGGGGGATCTGGCGAGGGGGCACGACCCGCGTTTCTCGTCCGGCTGGTCGAGCGCTGGGCGGAGCAGGGGATCAGGGCTGCGGGTGGGGCGGGGGAGGCGGAGGTGCGCGGGTTCGAGGGGCGGCGCGGGGTGCGGCTTCCGGCGGGGCTGCGCGACTACTTCCGCAGCGTCGGCGGGATCGCGGTGGACGGGGAGAGCCCTGCGCTGGACCAGGACCTGATCCGCTTCTGGCCGCTGGAAGAGGTGAGTTCGCTGGCGAAGGCGTGGGTGCCCGCGCGCGAGGCAGAGCGGTGGTTCGTGATCGCCGACTACGCGATGTGGACTTGGGCCTACGTCGTCCGGCTGTCCTCCGATGCGGAGGAGGCGGCGCCTGTGGCGGTGAACTTCGGCGGCGCGGAGCTGCGCCCGATCGCCGATTCGTTCCACGAGTTCGTAGAGATGTATCTGCGGCGCGATCCGCTGGTGATCTCGCCTGACCAGTAAACGACACGCGGACCGGGGTCCACGGACCGGGATTGCTGTTCCCGTTCCCCGTTCCCCGTTCCCCGTTCCCCGATCCGTCCATGAACGTCTCGTACCTCTGGCTCAAGTCCCTCGCACCCGACATCCAGGGCACCGCGGAGGAGATCGCCCATCGCCTCGCCCTCCTCGGCGCGCCGGTGGACGAGCTCACGCACCTGGGCGCGGGGATCGGTGACGTGGTGATCGCGCGTGTGGAAGAGGTGTGGCAGCACCCGAACGCGGACCGGCTGCGCGTCACGCGTGTGAACGCCGGCGGCGAGACGGTGCAGGTGGTGTGCGGCGCGCCGAACGTGGAGGCGGGGCGCTTCTACCCGTTTGCCCCCGTCGGGGCGACCCTGCCGGGCGGGATGCAGATCGGCAAGGCCAAGCTGCGCGGCGAGGTGTCCCAGGGGATGCTCTGCTCCGCGCGCGAGCTGGGGCTGGGGCGCGACCACTCCGGTCTGATGACGCTGAACGGCGAATACTCGCCCGGCACCCGCTTCGTGGACGCGCTGGGGCTGGACGACTGGCGCCTGCTCATCGATGTCACCCCCAACCGCGGCGAGCTGCTGTCGCACGTGGGGGTGGCGCGCGAGCTGGCGCCGGGTGGGGCGGCGGGGGTTGAGCTGCCTGCCTTTCCGAATGCCCCGCGCGCGCGGCTGGACACCCGCTCCGGCGCATCGCAGGACGAGGTGGCGGGCGTACGGGTGCGGATCGAGGACGAGGCCGGCTGCCCGCGCTACATGGGCGCGGTGGTGCGCGGCGTGCGCGTGGGGCCGTCGCCGGAGTGGCTGGCGACGCGGCTGCGCGCCGTAGGGCTGCGCCCGATCAACAACATCGTGGATGCCACCAACTACGTCCTCTTCGAGCTGGGCCAGCCGCTGCACGCCTTCGACCTGG
>JAUJMI010000412.1 GCA_030446945.1 Longimicrobium sp.
TCGAGTCGAAGGGCGAGGCGAAGAGCAGCGTCAGCGTGGACCACCGCGGCATCGCTTCCGAGGAAGAGGCGGCGGAGTTGAAGGCGGCGTGGGCGCGGCGCTGGAGAGCTTGAAGTCGCTCCTCGTTCGATAAATCTCCACGCAGGAAAAGGGAGACATCGGGAGCTTCTCCCTGTGTCTCCCTTTTTATCTGGCACAATGGGATTCGTCTCCTCCACCATCTTCGCGAGCCCAAGTTTTCGGCCGCGATAGATCCCTGCAAGGAGCCGTTCGTGCGCGAGTCGGTGGAGAAGCGGCCCTCGACTCCCGGAGCGAGCGGTGTTATCGCGTTCGAGAACTACGCCCCCCGTGAAGCGTGCCAGCACCTCCGCGCGATGAAAACCACAGTCATCAAAACGACAAGGCCGAACACGTCCAGCACAGTTGCATGCATGGCAGGTTTTGTGGGTAAGGGAGCGCTACGGCTCGTTTTGGGACGCTCATGTGAAACCAAGGAAAAATGGTACGCAACTCGCGCGTGGGGGCATGAAGAACGTGAACTACGCGCGGCGAGGCTTTCTTGAGGACCGGACACACGACAGAGCCGCCAAAGTGGCGGAACAATCCACTCGTACTGTACCACGGCACACTGTTCACCCGGTACCTGGAGATCGTACGCGATGGAGTTCAGGTCGACCGCGGGCGCGCCGGCACAGATTTCGGACGCGGCTTCTATGCGACGGCGGATCGCGATCAGGCGATGAGGTGGGCAACTCGCCTTGCCGCGGATGGCAGCGACAGGCCCGTGGTCGCCTTCGCCACGGTGAGTCGCGACCGGCTTGCTTCGCTCGAGTGCCTGTACTTTGTGCGGGGCGACGAGGGCGCCGACGACTCCTGGAGCTTCGTCTTCCACTGCCGCCGCGGGGCAACCACCCATGCCCGCCGTGGCGGGCGAAGCGCCATGTACGATGTGGTCGCGGGGCCTGTCTCCCGGAACTACCGCCTGCGAAGCGCGTACGAGAACATGGACCAGATCTGCTTCCACACCGGCGCGGCGGAGCAGGTCCTGAACAGCGTCTCCTGGAGCTGCTATGATCCCGGATCTTGAAGTGGACGCCTTCTGGCTCGCGACCATCGAGTGCCTAGTCCGCTATCATGGCTTCGCTGACGAGCGGGCCACGCGCGAGGTGGCAGCGTTTCGGCACCGGATCGCGCAGTCTCCGTTCCCGAGGCCGGACGAGATGGTCTACCATGACGAGCCGTTCAACGTCGCGTGCGGCATCGCCAAGAGAGAGCTGGAGCGGTTCGCCATGATCGACGAGTACGAGCGGTTGCTGGACGATGCATACGAGCGTGCTGCTGGCGAGCTCGCAGTCAGCTCCAGCGACGACTCGTGCACCCTTGGAGGTCTGGATGGATGAGGAGGCGCATCGAGTGGAAATGAGGGGGCGCGGAGAGATTTCCGCGCCCTCTTTTTGATCGGTGGCTACCGCGCCATGCGGGCGGCGAGCACGCGCTGCACGAGCCCGTCGAGCGCGCTCTGCTCGATCCAGCGGGCGACGATGACGAGGTCGTTTTCCGGGTCCACGTAGATGAGGTTGGTGCCGTTGCCCAGGTGCATGAAGGCCGATGCGGGGGCGCTGGGGAGGCGCTTGCGCTCGCTGTTCAGGAACCAGTTCATGAAGCCGTAGCCCGGCTCCGGGGCGGTGGGGGTGAGCGCCATCCTCACCCACGCCTCGGAGAGGATCTGGCGGTCGCGCCAGCGGCCGCGGCGAAGCGTCAGGTAGCCGAAGCGCGCCATGTCTCGCGCGCTGATGAACATCCCGCCGCCCCAGTGCCCGCCGCCGCTCACCGACTGCACCGCCTCGCCGTCCATCAGCACCCACGAGTTCTCGTAGCCGGTCCAGCGCCAGGACGCGGACGCGCCGATGGGGTCCATCACCTCCTCGCGGAGCACCTGCGGCAGAGGGCGGCGCAGCACGTTGAGCGCGGCCAGCGCCAGGACGTTCACCCGCACGTCGTTGTACTCGTACGCGGTGCCCGGGTCCTTGCGGGGGCGCGTGAGCCACTCGGACGGCGTCTGGCTCGGCCGGTCGGCCCACTCGGGCTTGCCCCACAGCGTCCCCTCCCAGTCGCTGGTCTGGCGCAGGAGGTCGTCCCAGGTGATGCGGCGGTTGTGCGGCGTGTCGAAGGGGCGCAGCGGCGTCCCGGCGCCCATCGCCGCATGGTGGCGCGCCCCGCTGCCGGCCGGGATCACCATCACCGGAGCCATGGAGCGCCAGACCGGGGCGCGCAGGTCGCGGATCAGGCCGCGGTCGTACGCCACGCCCACCACGGTGGAGAGGAAGCTCTTGGTGACGCTGAACGTCATGTCCACACGGTGCGGATCGCCCCACTCCGCCACGATGTAGCCATTGCGGACGATGATCCCTGTGGGGTCGCCGCGCGGCTGGAACGGCCCCACCGCCTCGCCGAACGGCTCGCGTCCAAAGGACTGGTAGTGGGCGAGCTCCAGGTCGCGCGGCGCCTTGGACTCGCTGGCGACCGCGAAGCGGACCGCGTCGTGGAGCCGCGCGGAGTCCAGCCCCGCCTGCGCCGGGGCGCGCCGCTGCCAGTCGTCGCCGGGGCCGGGGTAATAGGTGTTGCGCGCCTGCGCGGCGGGGCGCTGCGCGAGGGCGGCCCCCTCCGGCGCGCCGGCCAGGAGGAGGACGAGGAGAGCGAGCCGGCGGATGGATGACACGGATGATCCTTGTACGCGATGGAGATGACTGTGCGGGCGCATCGTCAGCCGAGCCGCTGGAGGCCGGGTGAGGCACGGAGCGCTTCGTGACGCGCATCGCCGGGGCCCCAGTGGGCCACGGAGAACCAGATGATGAAGCCCAGCACCAGCGCGATCAGCACGAGCGCGATCCAGGTGCTCGCGCGTCCGCGCCGCGTGCTGACGGGGGGATCCTGGTAGTCGTTCGCCATTCGCGGTGCCCGTTTTCGGAGTGCGTTGTGGGATGCGGCACGGCTCGCGCAACTCCCGTGCTTGCGCGCCCCGTCTGGCAGCACAGGGCGGGCGTCCGTAGTTTCACCGGCGCATCCCCTCCAGTCCACCCCCATCCGGAGCCGCCAGTGGAGATCACCGCCACCTTTTCGCCACCCGCGGAAGGCGAGTACCCGCCCTTATACGCCGGCTACATCGGCCTCGCGTCCGAGGGCGACCTGCTGGCGCGGCTGGACGCGCAGGTCCAGGAGGTCTCCGCCCTGCTGCGCGGCCTTTCCGATGAGGAGGGGCTCTCCCGCTACGCGCCCGGAAAGTGGAGCGTCAAGGAGGTGGCCGGGCACCTGGCGGACACGGAGCGCGTCATGGCGTACCGCGCGCTGCGCATCGCCCGCGGCGACACGACGGCGCTGGCGGGCTTCGACGAGAACACCTACGTGGCCGTCGCCAACTTCGACGCCCGCCCGCTCCCCTCGGTCGTCGAGGAGTGGGAGACGGTGCGCCGCGCCAGCCTGCTCCTGCTGCGCAGCTTCGACGGCGAGGCGGCCGGCCGCGCCGGAACGGTGAACGGGGTGCCGGTCACTGTGCGGGCGCTGGCATACATCATCGCCGGGCACGTGGCGCACCACGTGGAGATCCT
>JAUJMI010000413.1 GCA_030446945.1 Longimicrobium sp.
CACCCCGCCGCCGCTGGAGCTCGCCGCCGGGCAGCTGCTGGAGTACACCCTGCGCGTCGCGGTCCAGCGCGTGTCGCTGCCGGCGATCACCACCTCGGCTGGCCGGCGCTGCGGGGCCAGCGCCGGCAGCGGCACGGACGCCCGCGTCCCCACCACTGCTGCGGGGCCAGCGCCGGCAGCGGCACGGACGCACGCGTCCCCACCACGTTTAGGAACATCGGCTAGCACGGCGCGGGCGGCATAGCCCGTCTCCTTCGCTCCGCGCCACAGCTCTGTGCAGCTACAGGCGCGGGGGAGGCGCTTCGTTCAGGAAGTGGTTCGTTCTGCCGTATCGTGCTTCTCTCCGCCGTTTTCCTGCTTCTCTCGGCCGCTTTCTCAGTGACTCTGTGTCTCTGTGTGAGCCCCGCGGTTGTTTATTCCTCCGCGTCTCCGCCTCTCCGCGTGTGGCCCCGTCTTGCGGCGTGCGAGCGGTTGGGGCACCTTGTTTCGCACCCTGATCCCAGCTTTCAAGAGACCGACACGATGACCCGAACCATCGTCCGCACCTTTGCGCTCGCGGCGCCGCTGGCCTTCGCCGCCGGCTGTGCCCGCACGCTCCCGCAGCCCGCTCCCGCCGTGCCGCCGAGCGAGGCGGCACCCACACCTGCACGCACCGTCCCCGCGACACCGGCGGACATGGTGCTGCGCAACGGCAAGATCTTCGTGGGCGACAGCGCGGGGACCATCGTCGAAGCGATGGCCGTGCGCGGCGGCCGCGTGGTGTACACCGGCTCGCATGCGGGGCTCGACTCGCTGATCGGCCCCAACACGACGCAGACCGACCTGCAAGGCCGCCTGGTGACGCCCGGCTTCAACGACGCGCACATCCACTTCGCCGCGGGAGGCGCGTCGCTGCTGGCGGTGGACCTGGGCGGCACCCGTTCCCTGGCCGAGATCGAGCGCCGGGTGGCCGCCGCCGCCGCCCGCGCGCAGCCCGGCGAATGGATCACCGGCCGCGGATGGGACCACACGCGCCTCCCCGCCGACGAGCTGGGACCGGGCGGGTGGCCCACCAACGAGATCCTGAACCGCGCCGCCCCGCGCAATCCGGTGCTCCTGTCGCGCGTGGACGGGCACACCTCGTGGGCCAACCGCGAGGCGCTGCGCATCGCGGGCGTCACGCGCGCCAGCCGCGCCCCCGCGGGCGGCGAGATCGTGCGCACCCCTGCCGGCGAGCCGACCGGGATCCTCAAGGAGTCCGCGGAAAACCTCGTGGCGCGCGTCGTTCCCGATCCCACGCCGGCGCAGGTGAGGCGCGGCATCCGCGCGGCGATGGAGCTGGCGGCCCGCACCGGCGTCACCAGCGTGCAGAGCGACGTATCGGCCGCCGACGTGGAGGTGTACCGCGCCCTGGCCGCCGCCGACTCGCTGACGGTGCGCGTCTACGGCTGGTTCCCGCTCACCGAGCGCTCCATC
This sequence comes from Longimicrobium sp., assembly GCA_030446945.1. Classification (GTDB taxonomy): domain Bacteria; phylum Gemmatimonadota; class Gemmatimonadetes; order Longimicrobiales; family Longimicrobiaceae; genus Longimicrobium. Next base: position 1,456 of record JAUJMI010000413.1, read on the forward strand.
CGCGACTTGCAGGCGCGCGGCGTCACCGCGCCCACCGGCGACGAGTGGGTGCGGCTGGGGATGGTAAAGGGGTACACGGACGGCACGCTGGGCTCGCGCACGGCGGCGATGCTGGAGCCGTTCGCGGACGACCACTCCACCCGCGGCCTTCCGCAGTACACCGAGGCGCAGCTGGACTCGCTGGTGGGCGCCGCGGACCGGGCGGGGCTCCAGGTGCTCCTGCACGCCATCGGCGACGCGGCCAACCGGCAGGCGCTGGACGCCTTCGAGCGGGCCCAGCGGCGCAACCCGCCGCGCGCGCGGCGCCACCGCATCGAGCACGCGCAGGTGCTGGACCGGCGCGACATCCCGCGCTTCCGCCAGCTCGGCGTAATCGCTTCCATGCAGCCCACGCACGCCACCAGCGACATGCGCTGGGCCGAGACGCGCATCGGCCGCGAGCGCGCGGTGGAGGGCGCCTACGTCTGGCGCTCCCTCCTGGACGCGGGCGCGAAGGTGATCTTCGGGACGGACTTCGCCGTGGAGCCCATGGCCCCGGTGGAGGGGATCTACTCCGCCGTGACGCGCCAGAGCCGCGAGGAGCCCGGCACCCCGCAGGGGGGGTGGCTCCCGGAGCAGAGGCTCACCCGCGGGGAGGCCATCCGCCTCTACACCGCGGCGTCGGCGTTCGGTGAGTGGGAGGAGGAGCGCAAGGGCACCCTGCAGCCCGGGATGCTCGCCGACCTGGTGGTCTGGGACCGCGACCTCCTGAGCGTCCCCGAGGCGGAGATCCTCCAGGCCGAGCCGGTGCTGACGGTGGTGGGGGGGCGGGTGGTGTTCCGGAAGTAGCCCGGGACGGAAGGGCTGCCTATGCCCCGGAGCGGGGCGCCGCGGAGGCGAGCGAGACGACCGTCTCCGCCGGGAGCTCCACCGCGGCCGGGGCGTAGCGGTACACCGGGGGCCGCGGGGGAAGAAGGTTGAACCGGAGGATGTGCCAGAACGCGGCCACCCCGTCCTTCCAGTCGATCTTCTTCCCCTCCTCGTAGGTGCGCCCGTCGTAGCCGATGGGAGCCTCGTAGATCCGCGCCCGGGCCTGCGCCAGGCGCGCGGTCAGCTCCGGCTCGATCCCGAAGCGCCGGGAGCGGAGCGGGAGGCTCTTCATGAGGTCCGTCCTGACCATCTTGTAGCAGGTCTCCATGTCGGTGAGGTTCAGGTCGGTCAGCATGTTGGAGGCGAGCGTCAGCACCCCGTTCCCCACCCGGTGCCAGAAGTAGAGCACCCGGTGCATCTCCCCCAGGAAGCGGCTTCCGAAGACGGCGTCGGCCCGGCCATCCGCGATGGGCTGCATGAGTCGCGGAAGGTCGTGCGGGTCGTACTCCAGGTCCGCGTCCTGGATCACCACCACGTCGCCGGTGGCGTGCGCCAGCGCCGCGCGCACCGCCGTCCCCTTCCCCCCGTTGCGCTCCTGGAGCACCAGCACGTCGATGGCGCCCGCAGCGTGCAGCTCGCGCAGCACGGCGGCCGTCCCGTCGGTGGAGCAGTCGTCCACGCAGATGATCTCGACGTCCAGGGGAACCGACCGCACCCGGCTCACCAGCCGCGCGATGGTGGCCTCCTCGTTGAAAACGGGGATGAGAACCGAGAGCTTCAGACCGGCGGCACGCTCGTCCATGTTGACCTCTCTTCCTTCCTCCGTGGTGCCCGCCGCAGGGTGGGATCGGGACGCCGGTGGGTACACGCCAGCGAGGTGGGGCAATGCCCCAAGTTCGGGAGGAATAAAAGTTTATATGAATGTGGAAGCCTGGCAAGCCCCCTGGACCCCTTCAGCCGACCCGGTGCGCGATGACGTCGATGATCTCCCCGGCTTCCGCCGCCGGACGCCCGTCGAGGGCCGTGGGGCGGTAGCCGCACTCCTCCAGGAGGCGGAAGACGGATTCCAAGCTGAGAGAGCCCGGGGCGGAGCCCACCGCCGCGCGGAAGGGAAACCGAGCGGTACGGCGCTACAAGTCTCGCCCCCGCCGAGCCCTCACGCCTCCATTCCGTACCGCATGAGCTTCCGGTCCAGGGTGGAGGGATCGATCCCCAGCTCCTCCGCCGCCCGCGCCGTGTTCCCGCCCTCCGGCTGCAGCTGCCAGACGAGGTCGGCGCGCTCGTTCACCTCCCGCGGG
>JAUJMI010000414.1 GCA_030446945.1 Longimicrobium sp.
CGACCCTAACCTACACGGGTCTATCTCGGTGTCCACTAAACCGGGGCAGCTCCACCCCCTCCCGATACCAGGAGAGGGTGCCCCTCTCGTGCTCGGGAGAGGGGGAGAACGGCGTGCGGGTGGGCGGGGGTCGAGGCGGGGCGGGCGGCGGGCGCGAAGAATCGCGCCCCTACGGGCCATCGGGGAGGGGGGCGGCTGGCGGAGCAGTCGGGGGCACGGGCGCGATGAATCGCGCCCCTACGAAGCGGCGGGGAGCCTTCAGCGCGCGGCCAGCTTTTCCGAATCGAGGTGCACGGCGAGGGTGCGGTCGCGGCCGGCGGACTTGGCACGGTAAAGGGCCTGGTCGGCGGCTTCGAGGAGGGCGTCCGGGTCGACGACTTCGGTACCCGCGGCGATGCCCACGCTGGCGGTGACGGTGATGGTGCCGCCGCCCGACACCGGGACGCGCAGCTCGGCCAGGTGGCGGCGGAAGCGCTCGGTGAGCGACTTCGCCCCCTCCAGCCCCGAGTCGCACAGGAGCACGGCGAACTCCTCGCCGCCGAAGCGGGCGGGGGTATCGATGTTCCGGGCGCAGCTCCGCAGCAGGCGCCCCACGCGCGCCAGGACCACGTCCCCCGCGCCGTGGCCGTGGCGGTCGTTGACCTGCTTGAAGTGGTCGAGGTCGATCATCACCAGCGCCACCGACCCCCCCGTGCGCCGCACCCGCTCGCACTCGCGCCGCAGCGCCTCATCCAGCACGTGGCGGCGGGAGAGCTCGGTGAGGGGGTCGACCAGCGCGGTGGCCTCGGTGAGCGCCCACTTTCCCGCGGTGGCGATCCCCACGCACACCACGAAGACCAGGAACCCGATCCAGAAGAGCGACGGCACCCCCGGTAGCACGCGCGCCACCGGCACCCACTCCACGTGCTCGGAAAGGAGGTCGTAGGTGACCGCCACCGCGAACGACACCGTCCCCACGCCCAGGATGCGCCCGTGCGGCTGGCGGCGCGAGGTGGACCGGCAGGCGCGGCCCACCACCACGAAGAGCCCCGCCATCAGCGTCAGGTCCACCCACAACGCCATGGAGGCGAGCGAGGGAAGCGGAAGAGAGCCCACCAGCACGAAGCCGGCGGTGGCCGCGCCGGTCAGCACCATGTCGCGGCGGGTGAGGCGCAGGCCGAAGAGGCGGTGCGCCAGCGCGACGAAGGCCGGCATCCCCGCGGCCATCGCCCAGAGCCCCACCCGGTACGAGTTGACGTGGGGGGCGAGCAGCGTCTTCACCGCGCCGGAGAAGGTGGCGCCGTAGACGGAGACGGCGGCGCAGAGGAGGGCGAAGTACAGGTTCTCTCGCGCGCTGCGGCGGCGGAAGAAGAAGGCCAGGTGGTAGATGCCGATCGCCAGAAAGAACGACACCAATCCGCCGATCACCACGTCGCGCGGGGAGCGGCGCTGGGCCAGGAGGTCGTACCGCCCCACCCGCACGCCGCCCATCAGCCCGCCGTACGCGTACGCGTTGTAGACGCGCACGGCGACCAGGTGCGGCCCGCTCGGGCGCCGCGCCAGCGCCGAGTCCGGCACCAGCAGCAGGGTGGGCGCGACGCCCTCCACGAACTCGGGCGGCATGCGCCCCGACCCGCCGACCCGTACCCCGTTCCAAAAGATCTCGAACGCGTCGCCCACGGTGCCGAGCTGCACGCCCACGGGGCCGTCCGCCAGCGTGGCCGGGAGCCGCACCTCGCGCCGGTACCAGCCGAAGCCGTCGTAGCCGGGGGCGAAGCGCTCCCACTCGGCGGGCGCTTCCACCAGGGCCCACCCCGCGTCCGGGTGCGCGGGCGCGGCCCAGGCGGCGGAGTCGCCCCGGGACCAGCGCCAGCTTCCGTCCAGGCGCAGCGGCTCCGGCTCGGCGGCGGCGAGCGCGCCGGGAATGGCAAGGAGGATCGCGAACAGGAGGCGGGCGATCACGGCAGGAGGGGGCGCGGGGCGGGTGGCATGCGGAGGGGAGAGAACATAACGCGGCCCGCCGGGTGGAGTCAACGAAGCCGCCTCCGGGTGCGGACCTTGCTCAGCGAATGCGGCGGGCCTACGTTGGGCCCCCGCAACCCCATGCGCGCACCGCGCTTCACGGCAGAAGGAACCCGAATGGCCAACCTCCCCGAGCCAGGGCGCACGGGGCCGCTGGCGGCGCTGGCGCTGACCGCCGGCCCGCGCTACGGCGAAGAGCTCCCGATCCTCAAGCCGGTGGTGACCGTGGGCCGCGCCGCCGCCAGCGACGTGGTGATCGACGACGACTCCGTATCCGCCCAGCACGCGCGCCTGGAGTGGGACATGGGCGCGTGGCGGATCACGGACCTGGGCTCCACCAACGGAACCGCTGTGGAGGGGACGAAGCTGGCCCCCAACATCCCCACCCCGCTGCCGTACGCGGCCACGGTGCGGGTGGGCGGGGTGAAGCTCCAGTTCCGCGAGGTGGCGCGGGCGGACCCGGAGAGCGCGCGCGCCGGCTACGTGGCGCCGCAGAAGCCCGCCACCCTACGCGAGGAGCGCCACGGCTTCCGCTTTCCGGTGTGGCTGGCGATCCTGCTGGTCGTGCTGCTGGCGGTGATCGGCTACCTCGTGTTCCTGACCCTGTCGGCGCCGCGGGTGGGCGTGGGGGTGGGGGTGGGGCCCGGCCACCCGCTGCTGGCGCTGGCGACCCGGGCCGCGGCGCCGTGACGGTGCGCTGGGAGTCGGCCGGGCTCACCGACGTGGGCCGCGTCCGAAAGGGGAACGAGGACTCCTTCTTTGTGGACGAGGGGCGAGGCGTCTTCCTGGTGGCGGACGGGATGGGGGGCCACGCCGCGGGGGAGATCGCGAGCGCGCTGGCCGCCCGCACCGTGGGCGGCACCCTGGTGCGCGGGGTGGACGAGGAGCTGGAGCCGGACCTGCTGGCCGAGGCGATGAAGCGGTCGCTGCACGCCGCGCACGAGGCGATCCTGGCCCACACGATGGCCGACCCCGCCACTGAGGGGATGGGCACCACCCTCACCGCGCTGGTCGTCTGCCGCGACGGCACCTACCGCCTGGGCCACGTGGGGGACAGCCGCATGTACCTGTTCCGCGGCGGCGAGCTGACCCAGGTGTCGCACGACCACACCTGGGTGCAGCGCGAGGTGGACGAGGGGCGGCTGACGGAGCATGGCGCGCGCCGCCACCGCCTGTCGCACATCCTGACCCGCGCGCTGGGCGCCGACTCCGCGGACAGCCCGGACATCGAGTCGGGAAAGCTCCTGCCGGGCGACCTGGTCCTGCTGTGCAGCGACGGCCTCACCGGGATGCTGACCGACCGGATGATCACCCGCATCCTGGAGGAGGACGCCCCGCTCCCCGACGTCGCCGCCCAGCTGATCGCCGAGGGCAACGCCCGCGGCGGGCGCGACAACATCACAGCGGTGCTGGTGAGGATTCTGCCTGGAGGGTGACGAGGGCGCAGGCATGAGCGGTTCGCGGAGGGAGCGCGGGGACCATCCCCGCGCTCCTTTTCTTGTTGCCGCGAGCGTCCGGCGGGGGAGTTGCCAGTTGCAGGAAACTGTGTGCATTCTGAACGGCTGGTCTCACGCAGAGGCGCAGAGACGCAGGAGAGA
>JAUJMI010000415.1 GCA_030446945.1 Longimicrobium sp.
GGGCGCGGGCGCCGCATCGCACGGCGATGAATCCACCGGCGCCGCATCGCCGGGGGATGAATCCCCCGGCTGGAACCACGGGAAGACGGCTGAAGCCGTCTCGCAAGCCGCAGCCAGTCCGCGCGGGCGGACTTCGTATGGTTCCAGCGGCGAATTCATTCGCTCCTGAAGGCGGGCCGAGACCTTGTTACGCCGCATGTCCCTCCTCCTCGCGCAGCTGTATCGTGCCGCACGCCTCGCCGGCGAGGGGGACGACCTGGGGGGCGCCCGCATCCGGGCCGGGGCCGGGGTGCGGGACGACGCGCACGGGCCAGCCGTACACGCGCTCCACCGTGTCGCGCGTCAGCACCTGCGCGGGGGTGCCCGCGGCGGCCACGCGTCCGCGGTGCAGCAGGACGAGGCGGTCGGCGTAGCGCGCGGCGAGGTTCAGGTTGTGGGTCACGACGAGCACGGTGGTCCCGGCGCGCGCCAGATGGCGGAGAAGCTCCCAGATCGCCATCTCGTGGCTCACGTCGAGCGCGGCGGTCGGCTCGTCCAGGGCGAGGGCGCGCGGCTCCTGGGCCAGCGCCCGCGCCACCCGCGCCCGCTGCCGCTCGCCGCCGGAGAGGGTGGCGACCGGGCGCGCGGCGAAGTCGGACACGTCGCAGCGGCGCATCGCCTCCTCCACCGCGCGGCGGTCGGCGGCACCTTCGCGGCGCCAGGGGCCCAGGTGCGGGTACCGTCCCATCGCCACCAGCTCGCGCACGGCGATGGGGAAGGCGGCCTCCTCGCCCTGCGGCACCACGCCCACGGCGCGCGCCAGCTCGGGACGGCTCCACGCCGTGAGCCGGCGGCCGTCGAACTCCGCCGTCCCCGCTTCGGCCATCAGGGTGCCGAGCAGGATGCGCAGCAGGGTGCTCTTCCCCGATCCGTTGGGGCCGAGCACGGCCGTGCACCCCCCGGCGGGCGCCTCCATGGACACGCCCTCCAGCGCATTCACCTCCGCCTCGGGGTAGCGGAAGGTGACCCCATCGCAGCGCCACCCGCTCACGCCGTCCTCCGCCGCAGCAGGTAGATGAAGAAGGGGACGCCCACGAACGCCGTCACCACTCCGATGGGAAGCTCGGTGGGGGCGGCGGCGGTGCGCGCCAGCGTGTCGGCGAGGACCGCGAAGGTGGCTCCCAGCAGCACGGAGGCCGGGAGGAGGAAGCGGTGGTCACCGCCCCAGAGCATGCGCACCACGTGCGGCACCACGAGTCCCACGAAGCCGATCACCCCGCTGACCGCCACCGCCGCCGCGGTCAGCAGAGAAGCCGTGCCGTACGCCAGCAGCTTTGCGCGCTCGGTCCGCACGCCCAGGAACGCCGCCGTCTCCTCGCCCACGGCGAAGAGGTTGAGGGGGCGGGCCAGGGCGAAGAGGAGGAGAATGGCCGGCACCATCGCGCCAGCCATCGTGCCGATGCCGCGCCAGGTGGCGCCGCTGAAGCTCCCCATCATCCAGAACATCGCGGAGCGGAAGCTCTCCGTGTCCGCGAAGGTGAGCGCCAGGAGGATGCAGGCGTTGAAAAAGGCGCCCACCACCACGCCAGCGAGCAGCAGGACGCGGGTGTCGAGCGCCTTCCCCACCGACGCCGCCACGCGGAAGACGAGGAGGATCGCCAGGATCGCCCCCGCGAACGCGGAAAGCGCCACCACCGCGCCGGAAGCCGGGGCGCCGACCAGGACGATGGCCCCTACCGCGCCCACCGCCGCCCCGCCGGAGACGCCCAGGATGTAGGGCTCCGCCAGCGGGTTGCGCAGGAGCGCCTGGAAGGTGGCCCCGCTCGCCGCCAGCGATCCGCCCACGAGCGCGGCCAGTAGCGCGCGGGGCAGACGCAGCCGCCGGACGATGGCGACCGTCGTGGGATCGCCCAGCCCGCGGATGCCGGCGACGACCTCGCGCACGCTCAGGGGCACGGCGCCCATGCGCACCCCCAGCAGGAGGGCGCCGGCGACGGCCGCGGCCAGGAGCAGGAGACGGAGCACCGGCTTCACCGGCCGGCCCGCTCGGGGTGGAGGGCGTCGCGAAGCCTGCGCGCCGTCTCGCCGACTCCCGGACCCGGGAGGTTCACCAGGTTCGCGGGGACCAGTACGGGGCCGCGCCCCCGCATCGCCTTCAGCTCGCGCCAGCCGGGCGAGCGCGCGTCGAAGCGCGGCGTCCTGCTCTCGCCCACGGGGACGACGACGACGTCGGGCTGGCGGCGCACGATCTCCTCCATCGACACGGTGGGCCAAAGCTCCGTCACCTCGGGGAAGACGGGCTTCCCCCCCGCGACGCCGATCAGCTGCATCACAAAGGTGCCGGGGCCCGCCGTCATCGGCGGATCGTTCCACACCACGAAGAAGACGGTCGGGCGCGGCAGGCCCTCCACCGACGCGCGCACGGCCTCGAGCTCGGCGCGAAGCTGCCTCGCCAGCGAGTCCGCAGCGGGGGTGCGGCCGGTGAGCCGCCCCAGGTTTCGGATGTTGCGGAAGACGTCGGTGGTGTCCTCCGTCTTCACCGCATAGACGGGGATCCCCAGCTCGTTCAGCCGCTCCCGGAGCTGCGGCTTGTCCGTCTCCCAGCCGATCACGAGGTCCGGGCGGAGGGAGGCGAGCTTTTCCAGGTTGGGGTCCAGCCCGCCGCCCACCGACGGGAGCGAGTCCAGCGCCGGGCCCTTGTCGAAGTCGGTGCGCCCCACGAGCTGGCGGGCCGCGCCCAGCCCCACCAGCGTCGCGCTGGCGCTGGGGACGAGCGAGATCACGCGCCGGGCCGGGCGCGGCGGCGTCACGGTGCGCCCGGCGTCGTCCGTCAGGGTTATGGCGCCCTCGGCCGCGGCGCCCGCGCGCGCGTCGGCGCGCCCGCACCCGTCGGCGAGGGCGAGCACGGCAGCGAGGGCGGCGAGGCGGAGGCGTGGCGCGATGGACAACAAAAACCCCGTCCTTTCCCTCGGGGCGGAAAGAGACGGGGTTGCGGAGGGCTTCCTGCATCGCGCGCTCCGGGGGGAGCGCACCGGCCCGGTGCGAACCCCGCTCCCCTCCCGCGAGGGGGTGTGCGTGCGGGAGCGTAAGGGGGCCGGTCTCCTGGCTTCGAGGCAGCCGCGCTCGCCTTCCCGGGGATCCTCCCCCAGTGGCTATTGAGCGGGCAGGGCCGGCGGATCTCCGCCGGGCCTCTCACAGTGGCGGGGCCGCGCCGGATTCACACCGGCTTCCGAAAGGCCCCCTCGCTATTTATGTGGGCGCAAAGGTAGCCGCACGCCCTGCGCGTGACAAGGGCCCGGCGTGGACGCACGCCCCGAAGTCGTCTCACGCGGAAACGCGGAGACGCAGGTGTGTAAGCAGCCCTGTCGTCCTGAGGGAGCCGCCTCGTCCCAAACACGCGTCGCCCACCGCACCGCTGCGGCGACCCAAGGATCTAGCCGGCGCGGCGAGGGGCCCGCGTGTAACACCGCCGCCTCGGAACGCGCGGTAGATCCTTCGCTTCGCGCCAGAGCTGGGGGACGAGGCGAGGGCGGAGAAGCGCGCGGCCCAGGATGACAAAATTTTGGAACGCGGTGACTATCCTGCAGATTCACCACTTCCTGGTTCGCCC
>JAUJMI010000056.1 GCA_030446945.1 Longimicrobium sp.
TGCCGTGGTCCACGTGCCCGATCGTGCCGACGTTCACGTGCGGCTTGTTGCGCTCAAACTTGGCCTTGGCCATTGGTTTGAATCCTGGTACCTGATGAGTTTTGATGGCTGATTGGATTCCGCCCCGGCGCCATGCGGCGCGCGTGGGGCTGTCGAACCGCCTCAGCCGCGAACCGGGCGGCGAGCCGCCCGCGAGCACGGGTCCCAAGAACAGCAAACCTCGCCGCGTCACTTGCTGCGGCAAGGTGTCCGGGTGCCGGCTTCCTCATTCCGCCATTCCCGGCGCGCAAAGCGCGTCCCGGAGCGGGACAAGACGAGAAGAATAGCCCCGAAGCCCCAAACCGTCAAGTGCCACGGGGGTTGTGTACCTTATGTTTCCGGCGCGACACCGGCACCGATTGCCTCACGCGGAGACGCCCTGCAGTTGAAAAGGGCGGCCCCCGTGGAGGGCCGCCCTTTTCGCGAGACTGCAAGAGGATGCTTAGCCGCGGACCTTGGCGACGATCTCCTCGGCGCGGGCCTTGGGCACTTCCTCGTACTGCGAGAACTGCATGGAGTACACGGCACGCCCCTGCGACATGGAGCGCAGGTTGGTGGAGTAGCCGAACATCTCCGAGAGCGGCACCATGGCGTTGATCACCTGCGCGTCGCCGCGCTGGTCCATCCCCTGGATCTTGCCGCGGCGGGCGGAAAGGTCGCCGATCACGTCGCCCATGTAGTCCGACGGGGTCACGACCTCCACGCTCATCACCGGCTCAAGCAGCACCGGGCTCGCCTTGCGCGCGGCCTCCTTGAACGCCATGGAGCCGGCGATCTTGAAGGCGATTTCCGACGAGTCCACGTCGTGGTACGAGCCGAACACCAGCTCCACCTTGACGTCCACCATCGGGTAGCCGGCGAGCACGCCGGTGTCCATCGCCTCGCGCAGCCCCTGCTCGCTGGGCTTGATGAACTCGCGGGGGATCACGCCGCCCACGATCTTGTCTTCGAAGACGAAGCCCTGGCCCGGCTCGGCCGGCATCATGTTGATGACCACGTGGCCGTACTGGCCCGAGCCACCGGTCTGGCGCACGAACTTGCCCTCGACCTTGTCCACCCGCTTGCGGATGGTCTCGCGGTAGGCCACCTGCGGCCGGCCCACGTTGGCCTCCACCTTGAACTCGCGGAGCATGCGGTCCACCAGGATCTCCAGGTGGAGCTCGCCCATCCCGGAGATGATGGTCTGCCCGGTCTCGACGTCCGTGTGCACCTTGAAGGTGGGGTCCTCGTCCGCCAGGCGGCGAAGCGCCTCACCCATCTTGTCCTGGTCGACCTTGGTCTTCGGCTCGATCGCCACCGAGATCACCGGAGTCGGGAAGGTCATCGACTCCAGCACCACCGCGTTGTCCGGGTCGCAGAGCGTGTTCCCCGTGGTGGTGTCCTTGAGCCCGATGGCGGCCGCGATGTCGCCGGCGCGCACCTCGGGGATCTCCTCGCGCTTGTTGGCGTGCATCTGCAGGATGCGGCCGAAGCGCTCGCGCTTCCCCTTGGTGCTGTTCAGCACGTGGGCGCCGCTGGCGATGACGCCCGAGTACACGCGGAAGAAGGTCAGCTTACCGACGAACGGGTCAGTCGCGATCTTGAACGCCAGCGCCGAGAACGGCTCCTCGTCGGAGGCGTGGCGCTCGATGGGCGCGTCGTCGTTCTCCGGGTCCGTCCCCTTGATGGCCGGGATGTCCACCGGCGCCGGGAGGAAGTCGACCACGCAGTCCAGCAGCTGCTGCACGCCCTTGTTCTTGAACGCCGAGCCGGTGAGCACCGGCGTCATGGCGCCGGCGATGGTGGCGTTGCGGATGGCGCGGATCAGGTCCGTCTCGCTGATCTCCTCGCCCTCGAGGTAGCGGCTCATCAGGTCCTCGTCGTGCTCCACCGCGCCCTCCACCAGCGCGAAGCGGGCGGCCTCCACGGCGTCGTGCATCTCGGCACGGACCGGCGCCTCGCGCCACTCCTTCCCCTTGGTGGTGTCGTCGTACAGCAGCTCCACGCGGCGGATCACGTCGATGATCCCCACGAAGTTCTCGCCGTCGCCGATGGGGAGGTGCACCGGGAAGGGCTTGGCACCCAGCCGGTCGCGGATCATCCCCACGCAGCGCTCGAAGTTGGCGCCCGTGCGGTCCATCTTGTTGACGAAGCAGATGCGCGGCACGCCGTACTTGTCCGCCTGGCGCCACACCGTCTCCGACTGCGGCTCCACGCCGGCCACCGCGTCGAACACGCAGACGGCGCCGTCGAGCACGCGCAGCGAGCGCTCCACCTCCACGGTGAAGTCCACGTGCCCCGGGGTGTCGATGATGTTGATGCGGTACGTCTCGCCGAAGCGCGTCCACTGGCACGTGGTGGCGGCCGACGTGATGGTGATGCCGCGCTCCTGCTCCTGCTCCATCCAGTCCATGGTGGCCGCACCCTCGTGCACCTCGCCGATCTTGTGCGTGCGGCCCGTGTAGTACAGGATGCGCTCGGTCGTGGTGGTCTTGCCGGCATCGATGTGGGCCATGATGCCGATGTTGCGATATTTGTCCAGCGTCGTGGTGCGGGCCATGATTCGTCTTATCCAGTTACGCAGAAGCGCGGGGCGCGGGGACGGAGCGTTCCGCCCACCGCGCCGCCGCGGGTCCTGACACCGTTTTGGTTGACCAGCGGTTGGCTACCAGCGGTAGTGCGCGAAGGCCTTGTTCGCTTCCGCCATGCGGTGCGTGTCGTCCTTCTTCTTGATGGTCGCGCCCTCGTTGCGGGACGCGGCCAGAAGCTCGGCGGCAAGGCGGTCGGCCATCGTCTTCTCGCCGCGGGCGCGGGCATAGCCCACCAGCCAGCGCATGGCGAGGGCGGTGCGCCGCTCCGGCCGCACCTCCACCGGCACCTGGTAGGTGGCGCCGCCCACGCGGCGGCTCTTCACCTCGAGGACCGGCTTGGCGTTGTTGAGCGCGGTCTTGAAGACCGTCTCCCCCGGCTGCCCGGAGCGCTCTTCCACAACCTTCATGGCGTCGTAGAAGATCCCCTCGGCGGTGGACTTCTTCCCGTCGCGCATCAGCGTGTTGACGAACTTCGTGACCGAGTCGCTCCCGAAGACCGGATCCGGGATGATCGGGCGCTTGACAGCGCGATTTCTGCGGCTCATTAGCGCTTCCCTCCCTTGCCCTTGACCGGAGCGCCCTTCCCCGCGGCGGCGCCCGCCTTGGGCTTCTTGGCACCGTACTTGGAACGGCCCTGGCGGCGGTCGTTGACCCCGGAGGCGTCGAGCGTGCCGCGGATGATGTGGTAGCGGACGCCCGGCAGGTCCTTCACACGGCCGCCGCGGATGAGCACGATGCTGTGCTCCTGCAGGTTGTGCCCCTCGCCAGGGATGTACGCCGTCACCTCGAAGCCGTTCGTCAGCCGGACGCGCGCGACCTTCCGGAGGGCCGAGTTGGGCTTCTTCGGGGTCGTGGTGTACACGCGCGTGCAGACCCCGCGCTTCTGCGGGTTGTTCCGCATCGCGGGCGACTTGCTCTTGTTGACGAGCGTCTGGCGCCCCTTGCGGACCAGCTGATTGATCGTCGGCATACTTGAAAGCGAAGGTAGACGAAAACGCAAAAACACTGGCGAAGGCCGCTGGCCCCGCCGCCGCGAACCAAAAAGTTGCGCGACAGACTGGAAAACTTAGGGCAGATGCCAGGGCCTGTCAACCCGGCCCGAGTGACCAGATCTGTGGCAGGGGCGTGATTCATCACGCCCACCCTCCTCGCGGACACGACCTGTGCTTTACGCACGCATGCCTCGTCGGGGCGGCCCCGCGTGGCTGCCCTTGCCTTCAGCATGCATCGCAGCCCGCTGCGAACAGCACGGGCCGGCACGTTACCCGGCCTCGGGGAGACACGCCGATCTGCCCCGAACGAGGGTTCCGGTGAGGGGCGACGGGCGGCGGTGTGGCATCGGGCACGGGCGCGATGAATCGGGCACCAACCAATCCGTGCAGCAGCGGGAATGCGCGGTGAGGAACGAGCGCGGAGAGGGCCCGCGCCCCCCCCAGGCGGTTACCGGGAGGGGGATGCGTCGCGGAGCGACGCTGGGAGAGAGGGCCCCTTACCGTCCCAGCCAGTAGGTCGCCTTGACGACGAAGACGTTGCGGGCCGGGGCGCGGAAGACCTCGCCGGCGTCGCGGCCGAAGTCGAGGGTGCCGACCGAGTCGAAGCCGTCGCGCTGCTGCTGCCACACGAAGAAGAGGGCCGAACCGGGACGGTACTCCCAGCGCAGTACCGCATTGCCGCGCAGCGAGCGGGCGTTGAAGTCGCGCTCGCCGAAGGCGAAGCAGCCGGCCGCGCCCGCGCCGTCGGGGTCCACCAGGTAGCTGGTGCCGGGGCCGGAGGGATTGGCGCAGCTCTCGCCGCGGGTGATGGTGCCGCCATCGCGGCCGTACACGCCGAAGTCGTACGTGCGGGGACGCAGCAGCTCCTTGAAGTCGCTGTAGTCGCCCACCGCCACGAAAGGCTGCGCGAAGAGCTGCAGCGAAAGGCGCGGCGTAAAGGTCCAGTCCAGCCGCGTCTCCATCGAAATCGTCGTCTGGTCGATGTCCGCGAAGACGTAGCGGCGCCCGAACGTCTCGGTGGCGAGCGCGTCCTCCACCGTGCGGACATACTGCGCGGTGCCGATCTCGTGCTCCAGGTTCGGGCTCAGGCGCAGGCGGATCGCGCTGGACGGACGATAGCTCATCGACACGCCGCCCCAGCGGGAGCTGCCGCCCGCGTCGCGGTGCACGTAGCCGGTGTTGGCGCCGAAGGAGACCCGCTTGCGCTGGTCCGTCTCCACCCAGCCGGAGACCTCGCGGCGGCCCGGGTTGCGCGAGAGGGGACCGCCGCGCGTCAGGCGGTCGTCGGAGGTCCAGGGGCGGTAGCCCAGGTTGGCGCCCGCGCTCCAGAAGTTCCTGAAGGTGCCGTTGGCGCCCACCGCGCCGCCATTCAGGATCACGTCGCCGCCGAAGTTCCAGGCGTGGTACGTGTAGCCGAAGTACGAGTGGTTTCGAAAATTCCCCCGGGGCTCGTTCACGCGGCGGCCCAGAAAGGTGGTGAAGGAACGGTAGTCCGTGCGCCCCTGGAAACCCAGGTCGTTCACCTCGAATCCGGGGCTCATCTCCTTGAGGTCCAGCGACAGGTCCCAGTCGCCGCTCCGCTGGATGGCGGCCTCGGCGATGTGCCCGCTGAGCGAGGTGCGCGTGGGGTCCAGCGTCAGGTAGTCGGCGTCCGGGCGGTCGTAGTAACGGGCGCTGGAGCGCTGCGCCGCGGCGATCACGTCCTGGCTCCCCGCGACGCGGGTGGCGGCCAGGTAGCCGGACACCTTCCACTTCCGGTTGGACCAGCTGTGCTCGCCGTCCACGCCGCCAAAGAGTGCGCGCGAGCGGAGGAGCGGATGGAAGGCGTCGTCGCTCATGTCGCGGTGCGTGGCCGTGAGCATGCTCCCCACCACGGTGCGCCCGCCCCGCATCTCCCGGCGGACGCGGCTCACGAAGTAGTTGGTCAGCGGCTCCACGGCGGCGGTCTGCCGCTCCCCGTCGGCGGTGACGAAGCGCGCCTTCTCGGCGGAGGTGACGGCGTCCATGATCCCCAGCGTCCAGGGGCCCACTTTGCCGCTCACCTTGCCGGCGCCGAGGATGGTGGACTGGCTGGGGACGTCGGTGAAGCGGATGGCCGCGCCGGAGAGACGGCGCTGCGGCTCGCGGCCGATGCGGCGGGAGTAGAAGTACTGCTGGAAGCCGTAGTTGTTGAAGGTCCCCACCTGCCCGAAGCGGAAGACGTCGCTCCCCTCCACGAAGAAGGGGCGCTTCTCCGGGAAGAAGGTCTCGAAGGCGCTCAGGTTCACCACCGCCGGGTCCACTTCCACCTGCCCGAAGTCGGGGTTGACGGTGCCGGTGAGGGTGAGGCCGGAGGTGATCCCCAGCTTGAAGTCGGCGCCGGCGGAGAGGCCCACGTCGTTGGACTAGTAGAACGGGTTGTCCGCGTCGCCCGGCTCGCGGGTAAGGCGGTTGCTGACGTACGGCAGGAGCTCGGCGCGGCGCACGGGGCGGATGCCGGCCAGCCCCGTCACGCTGCCGAAGCGCGAAACGTAGCCCGCGTCGGCGCGCGACCAGGGGGACCACGAGGCGCGCTCGTCGCGGCGGGCGATGTCGCGCTGCACCTGCAGGCCCCACACGCGCCCGCCCGCCGGCTCCGGTCCGGTGAAGCGGATCTGCGAGAGCGGGATGCGGAACTCGGCCGTCCATCCCGCCGAGTCTACCCGAGTGGCGGACTGCCACACCGCGTCCCAGTTCAGGTCCTCTCCCGTGTCGTTGGAGTGGTAGACGTCCTTTTGGACGTTGCGCGGGTTCACCGAGAAGCGGAAGCCGGTGCGGCGGTCGTGGTACGAGTCCAGCGCCACGTGCACCCAGTCCGAGTAGATCCCGCTGGCGTCGCGCCGGGCCAGTTGCGCCGCGATGGAGTCGGGGCGGGAGTCGAACATCCGCACCCCCACGTAGATGGCGTCGTCCGAGTACAGCACCCGTGCCTCCGTGCGCTCGGTGGGCGGGGCGCCGGCGTTGGGATACGACTGGGTGAAGTTGGCGGCCGCTTCGGCGGCGACCCAGGCCGCCTCGTCCAGCCGGCCGTCGATCTCGATGCTGCCGGCGACGCGTGCGGCGCGCACGGAGCGGGTCGCCGTGGCGCGCGCGCTGTCCGCGGGGGTCTGCGCGGGGGCCGGTTGCGCCAGCAGGGCGGCGGCGCAGAGCAGGATCAGACGGCGGTGCATGCTTCGGCCTTTGGGGAGGTGGTGAGTGGGGATATGCGTGGAGGTACAAAGCTCCTCGCTCCGGGTTGCATCCGCTAATTTTCTAGCAGGGGGTCACACGCAGAGACGCGGAGGAGAATAACCTGCGGTTCGTATCCTCCGTCCGCCTTCTCTGTTCCTCCGCGGGTTCGTGTGAGGCTACTGTTTCACGGTTTGTTAATCGGACCGTGGATCAACGGAGCGGCAGCCAGTAAGTGACTTTGAGGGCGAGAATGTTATCACCCGCCGTGTTGAGCGTTTCCAGCAGATCGCCGGGGCCCACGATGCTTCCCTCCCGCTCGCGCGCGAAGCGGTCCTGCTGCCAAACGGCGAAGAGGGTGCTTCCCGGCCGCCATTCCCAGCGCAGGACGGCGTTGCTGCGGAAGGAGCGGACGTTGAAGTCGCGCGGCGCGATGGTGAACGCGGAGGTGCCCTCCGTCACCCGCAGCGTGCCGTCTTCCAGCGTGTCCACCGTGCCGTAGCGGCGCAATTCGCGGCTGCGCGCCGCCGGCAGCTCGCCGAAGTCGTGGTAGCGCCCGCTGGCCGCAAAGGGCTCCGCGTATCCCTCCAGCGACAGGTCGGGGGTGAACGAGTAGGTCAGCCGCAGCTGCGTGGTGAAGGTGCTCCGGTCGATGGTGGAGAAGACGTACCGCCTGCCGAAAGTGGCGTCGCCGCCGCCCGGACGCGTGGTGACGTACTGGCGCGGGTTCGTGCTCCGCAGGTAGTTGGGCGTCATCGAGAAGCGCCAGCGCGGGCTGGGGCGCATCGAATAGCTGGAGAGGAGGCGGTAGGTGCGCTCTCCCAGCTCGCTCTCGCCGTAGTAGATGCGGCCTCGGAGCCGCGTACTCGACGCGGAGTTGTTGAACACGTCCACGATCGTGACCCACGCCTGCCCCGTCCCCATCAGCGGCCCGCCGCGCGTGAGATCGTCACTCTGCGAGCGCAGGTCCACCCACCCCGTGAGCAGCGTCTCCCAGTAATTCTTGAAGGTCAGCCGCGTGTCGGTGCGCAGCGCCGAGAAGTTCCTCACCGCGCCGAAGTTCCACAGGTTCTCGGTGGAGAGCGACATGGAGTAGCTGCGCAGGTACGGCCCCGGCTGCGTCTCGCGGTACCGGACGCGCGCGAAGCCGAAGACGTCGTCCGCGGTGCCCTGCGCGCCCGCGTCGTTGACCTCGAAGCCGGGGGAGGTGGCGCTGAGGGAGGCGTTGAAAAGCCAGTGGCGGCCACTGTTGCGCGCCACCCCCAGGGAGCCCGTCCAACCGGCGAGGGCGGTGCGCAGCGGGTCCAGGCGCACGTGGTCCGCGTCCGGCCGGGCGAAGTAGCGCGCGCTGGAGAGTTGCGTGCCCAGGAGCGCAGCGGAGTCGCCGGCCACGTAGCTGAAGCCCAGGTAGCCGTTCAACGAGTACTCGCCCCCCTTGAAGCGCAGGTTCCAGTCGGCGCCGCCCGCGAACGCCTGCCGGTGGAGGAGCTCCGCCAGCGAGCTCTCCGAGTCCAGCGCCCGCCCCACGCCGGTGAAGCTGACGCCCGCGGTGGACTGCGCCTTCCCGAACTGCCGCTGCACGCGCGCCACGCCGAACGCCGTGGTGGGAGCGATGGCCACCCGCTGGAACTCGCCGCTCCCGGTGGTGAAGGTGCGCGCGTGCTCCCTGCCCGTGACCGCCGCCAGCACACCCATGGAGGTGCCGCCGCGCAGCCGCCCCGTCAGCTTCCCCGCGCCGAGGATGGTGCTGGTGCCGGGGAAGTCCACGAAGTCGCCCGCCGCGTCGCCCGACGGCGCCGCGCCGATGCGGCGGGAGTAGAAGTACTCCGGCCCCCTGCCCGCCAGGAGCTGGCGCCCCTCGATGAAGAAGGGGCGCCGCTCCGCGAAAAACGTCTCGAAGGCGGACAGGTTCACCTCCGCCGGGTCGGCTTCCACCTGGCCGAAATCCGGATTGACGGTCGCCTCCAGCGTCAGCGCGGGCCCCAACCCCATCTTGAGGTCGCCGCCGACGCGCGCTTCCAGGCTGCTTCCGTCATCGAAGGGATTCCCCGCGCCCGGGGCGGCGTGGAACGTGCCCCCGGCGGCCACGTACGGCATCAGCTCCACGCGACGCGAGGGGCGCACTCCCTCGATCCCCACCAGGTCGCCGAAGCGCGAGGCCCACGCCCGCTCCTGGCTGGGGATGGGGACCCAGAACACGTCCTCCTTGGTGGCCGGGTTCCAGCGGTCCAGGTTGAGCCCCCAGCGCTGCACGGAGCCCGCGGTGAAGCGGAGCTGCGAGAAGGGGATCCGCATCTCCGCCGTCCACCCCAGCGAGTCGCGGGCGACGCGCGCCGTCCACACGGGGTCGAACGATGCGTCCGTGTCGTTCTCGTCGTCGGTGGGATGGTACCAGTCGATGCGCGTGCCGGCCGCCGTGACGCCGAAGCTGTACGCCGTGCGCCGGTCCAGGTAGGTGTCCAGCGAGATCCACAGATGTTCCGCCTGGTTGCCGTCGTCGCGGCGGCTGACCGGGGCCTGGATGGAACGCGGGTCGTTCTTGTGCATCCGCGCGCCCACGTACAGCGCCTCCGCGTCGTACACGAACCGGACTTCGGTACGCTCGGTGGGCTCGGCGCCCTCCTTCGGCTGCTTCTGCACGAAGTCGCTGAGGACGGGCGCCAGCGCCCACGCCGCGTCGTCCAGCCGCCCGTCGAGCACGGGCGAGGCGCCGGTTACGCGCACCGCTCGCGCCTCCTTGCGACCGGCGCGTGCGCTGTCGGCCGGCGTCTGCGCGAGGGCGGGCGCCGCCAGCACCAGCGCGCAGGCCATAGTCGCAAGACGGAAGATCATCGGCCGCTTCGGGCCTGGTGGCGAAGGACAAGCGAGCGTTCCGCGTCGGATCCGATGCTGCGGGTGGCGTCCATGAAGGCGCGGGAGACGCCGTCATCCTCCAGCCGCGCGACGGGCACCCGCGTCAGCACCAGCCGCTTCTCCACGTCCGAGCCGATGCGTTGCGTGGAGCGCAGCGCGGCGAGGAGCACCGCGCGCGACGGCGTCTCGCGGCGTACGAGCGACGAGAGGACGAGCCGCCGCTCCACGTCGGAGTCCATCCCGTCGAGCGCGGCGAAGAAGGCCTGGCGCACGGCCGCGTCGTCCAGCGAGTGGCCGGCGACGACCCGGCTCAGCACCAGGCGCGTCTCGACGTCGGAACCGAGGGTCCCCGCCGCCTCCAGGAGCGAGGCCAGCCGCCCGCCGCGCGCCGAGCCCATGGCCCCGATCAGCACCAGCCGCTTCTCCACGTCCGAGCGGATGCGGGAGACGTCGCGGAGGGCGTGCGCGAACTCGTCGTCGCGGAGCGGGTCGCCGCGGAAGAGGGCGCCGAAGTACTGCCGCCTGCCGACGTCGCTGCGGATGCGCCCGATCTCCTCCAGCACCCCGCCCACACCGCGCCGCGCCCGGACGCGCGCCACCCGCCGGTCCGCGCCGAGCCCGCCCTCGCGCGCCGCGTGGCCCAGCGTGCGGCGGACCCACGCCTGCCCTTCGGCGTCCATTGCGCGCTCCCGACCGTCGACGAAGTACAGTACGCGCACGCCGCTCCCGTCCGGCCGGAACTCCGCGCGCCGCTCGGGCCCGCGCCCCTCCTCCTCCACCACCAGGCGCCCGCCCGAGGGAAGCGACTCCACCCAGTCGCCCTCGTCGTTGAGCTCCACCTCGCCGGTCGCGCGGATCTCCAGCCGGTGCCCGTCGTCGATGGAAATGTGGGTCCACTGGCCATTGTGCACGTTCACGCTGCGCTGCTGCGAGGCGCCGGGCGTGGCGACAAGCGCCAGCAGCAGCGCGCCGCAGCTCAGGTGCAGGGTCGTTCGGGGCATCGTTTCCTCCGGTTTGGGCGGCTCAAGTGTTGAAATTTCAGCACTTCCCATCGTACAACTCGGCAATCGTACAATGTCTCTGTCATGCTGGCGTAAGCGCCGCTGCGCCCCCTGCCCTGCCCCGTCACCATGGCGCGGAGCGAGGAATCTACTACGCATTCCTAGGGGCCGGCTCGTAGCGCTGCCCTCTCGCCTGGCCGGCTAGATCCTTCGGCCGCCGCCACGCTCCTGAGGAGGCGCCGTCATTCGCGGGGCGGCTCTCTGGGATGACAAATCCTCGTCAGCGGGCGCGGGCGAGGACGCCCGCGAGCCAGGCGCGGCCTTCGCCACCGAACGCGCGCTCGGCGCCGTTCACGCGGTAGGTGCGGACCAGCCCGCCATCGGGGCCGCGGCGCACGGCCAGGCTGCGGGTGACCGAGGCGCCGGACTTGCCGGTGAGCAGCGGGTCCGGATCCGGAGAGCCGCCGTGCAGGGTGTGGTCGATCTCGAGCATGCCGCCGGCGAGCACCTCGGCCACGTCGGTCCCTGCGCGGTTCAGGCGGACGTTGCGCGCGCGAACTCGCAGTTCGAACGCGCGCCGGCCATTGTGATCGCCATTCAGCTCGATGCTGGTGTTCCACACTCCTCCGCCCGACGCCGCGGCGCGGGGCGCGGGCGGGGGAGAAGGCGCAGCGGGCGCGGCCGGCGGGTTCGGCGCGGAGCGGCCCAGCAGCGCGGAGAGCGCCAGTCGCCGCTCCGTCTCCGAGCCGATGCTGTTCACCGCGGCCAGGTAGGCCTCGCGCGCGGGGCCCGCGATCGGCTGGAGCTCGGCGGCCGAGGCGAGCACGAACCGCTTCTCCGTGTCCGACCCCATTTTGGAAGCGGTGCGGAGGAGCGCCGCGAGCGAAGCGGCGTCGGGGCGGAGCTTCTCCATCACCGAGACGATGACAAAGCGCTCCTCGGTGGACGATGCGAAGCTCTCCAGCACGTCGTGCAACGTCCGTGGGATCGTCCCGCCGAGCGCGCGGTGCGCAACCGCATCGATCAGAACCAGGCGGCGGTCGGTTTCGGAGGAGATGGTGCGGGCGGCCTCGATGATCGCGAGGACGTGCTCGCGCCGCAGATCGCTTCGCTCCAGCAACTCCGTCAGCACCATCCGCCGCTCGGTGGATGACTTGGTGCCCGCGGCCATGCGAATGATGTCGTCGTACAGATCCGCGCCGCGCGGCTGCTGGATGGCTTCCATCATCTCGCTCACCGTGGCGGCCGCCGGAACCGCCGGCGGCGGCGGTTGCTGCGGCGGGACGGGCGGATTGAACACCGATGGCTCCGGCTGCGCTGCCGGGGCGCTAACCGGTGTGGCGGCGCGCATCGCGGCCACCGGAGCGGGCACCTGGGCAGGCCCAAAGGTGCGCACGACCGGCGTCACGACACGCGCGGAAACCCTGGAGAGCGGCTCGCCGACGGCGTGCTGTGCGGGGCTCAGCGCCGCGAGCGGGACGATGCACGCCGCGCCCGCCGCCATCGTCCCCAGCAGGACGGCGCGGCCCACGCCAGTGCGCGGCACAGCGGCGTCCAGGATGGCCAGGAGGCGCCCCTCGAACTGGGAGCGGCGCGCCATCGCCAGCGCCGCGGCGGGGCCGGACGCGTTGCCAAGTGAGCGCACGATGTCCAGCAGGTGGTCCGCGTACTCTGCCGGCCGCGCGCCGAGGGCGAGCACGGCATCGTCGCACGCCTGCTCGCGCTCCTGGCGCAGGCGGCCCGCGGCGGCCCACACCAGCGGGTTGTACCAGTGCACCGCCACCGCCAGGTGCGCGATCCACTGCGTAAGCGCGTCCCAGCGGCGGATGTGCGCCAACTCGTGCGCCAGCACGACGGTGCGCCGCTCCTCGCTCCATTCGTCGGCTTCGGC
>JAUJMI010000416.1 GCA_030446945.1 Longimicrobium sp.
ACGTACTTGCCGATCTCGCGGCGGAACTGCTCGATGTTGCGATAGGGCCGGTACTCCTCGAACTCGTGCTGCATGCGCGGCCCGACGCCGGGGATCAGGAGGATCTCCTCCTTGGACGCGCTGTTGAGGGCGATCGGCTTCCACACCCTGGCGTACACGGCCTTGCGCTGCGGCTCGCCCATGCGCGGGGCGAGCGCGCGGTCCACGGCGAGCATGTCGGCGTAGGGGCGCCCCTGGATCAGCGCATCGGCCGCGGCGGCGTCCAGGCCGGCGGCCATCAGCTGCTCGCGGGTGGCGGTGTTGGGATCGAGCATGGCGCCCTCGGCCGCGGCCGGAGCGACGGTGGTGTCGGCGGGCGGGGCGGCGGCGGCGGGGGGCGAGGTCTCCGGCGTGGCGGTGGCGGCGTCCGGCTGCGGCTCGTCGTTGCCGCACGCGGCGAGCAGCGAGGCGAGTACGAAGGCGGCGGCGGTTCTGTGCATCGGTTCTCCCTGTTGGATGAAGTTCAGTTCTGCGTGCGGCGCAGCGCGGGGTGCCGGTACGCCAGCGCCAGCCCCACGAGGCCGAGCTGCGCCAGCGAGCCGGGCGCGAGCGCGGGGGTGGCGCCGCGGAGCGATTCCCAGAACAGCGCCGTTCCCGTGAGCGCGGGATCGGACTCGCGCTCGAATTCCGCGTTGCCCTGCAGGTGAAGGTACGCGCCCACGGCCCCAGCCACGATGTACATGGCCATCACTGCGCGGAATGCCCGCAGCACGCCGCGCCCCGGCCGCAGCGCCACGGCCCCGCCGGCCACGAGTCCGATGGCGAGGAGCGCCAGCGGCGTCCACTGCCACACGTCCTCGTAGTGCTCCAGCAGGAGCAGCTCGGCCGCGAGCCCCACGATCCCTACCAGCACCACCGCGAGCAGGATGCGGCGCAGGACCGACAGCGCCTCGGGCTCGGGCGCGCTGGGGAGATGGGTTTCGGACATTCGACCTGATCGGGAACGGTTCGGCATCGCTGGCCGCGGGAGAATATCCTGCGCGGGGCGATCAGGCAAAAACGGCGGGCCTCGCACAGAGACACGGAGGGATACAGAAAGAAGGACGGGAGCGTTTGTTCTCCTTCCCCGCGACGCGATACCGGGATCGCCCAACCTTTACGGGCGGCCGGCTGTAAGGATGGGGCAAGCACGATGGGCGGCGCGGATCCGTTCGGGACCACAACGCCCCGAACCCTCATGCGGGATGTCTGAGTTGAGATACACGGGAACGATTGCACTCATACTGGCGCTGGGCGCGGGCGAGCTGGCCGCGCAGGGCGGACGGCCGGGCGCGCAGGCACCGCAGGCCGCCGGGCAGATCCGCGGGACCGTGGTGGACGCCGCGAGTGGACAGCCGATCCGCTCCGCCTCGGCCGAGGTGCGCAGCGCCGCCGACTCCTCGCTCGTCACCGGGGCACTCACCGGGGCGGACGGGGCGTTTCGCATCGAAGGGGTGCGCCCCGGACGGTACTATCTGCGGGTAACCGCCCTCGGCCACCAGCCGGCCACGCGCACCGGCCTCTCCGTCAGCGCCGAGTCCCCGGTGGCTTCGCTGGGGACGATCCGGCTGGCCACCAGCGCCGTGCAGATCGAGGGGCTCACCGTCACCGCCGCGCGGCGCGAGGCGGCGCTGGCCCCGGACCGCAACACCTACACGCTGCGCGACATGCCCGCGGCGGCCGGCGGCAACGCGGTCGACGCGCTGCGCAACGTCCCCTCCGTGGAGGTGGACATCGACGGACGGGTGAGCCTGCGCGGCAACGAGAACGTCGTGGTGCAGATCAACGGCCGCCCGTCGCCCATGCGCGGCGAGCAGCTGGGTGCCTTCCTCGCGCAGCTTCCCGCCAACATGGTGGACCGGGTGGAGGTGATCCCCAACCCCTCGGCCAGGTTCGACCCGGAGGGGATGGCGGGGATCGTCAACGTCGTCCTGCGCCAGAACACGGACCTGGGCACCAGCGGCGGGATCACGGCGGGCGGCGGCACCACGGGGCAGGTCAACGTCTCCGGCAATCTGGGATATCAAAAGGGGCCGCTGACGCTGTTCGGCAACTACGGCTTCATGCGCGACGACCGGCAGACGACGGGCTTCACCTTCCGCGAGAACCGCTACCTCACGCCGCTCACGTACCTGGAGCAGGACGCCAGGGGGGCGTTCGCGCCGGTCTCGCACACGCTCAACACCAGCGCCGAGCTGAAGCTGAGCGGCCGCGACCAGCTCCACAGCAGCCTGCTGCTGAGCACGCGCAGCGCTGACCGCAACGACGTCAACGAGTATCGCGAGCTCGGTGCATCGCGCGAGCTGCTGGGCGCTCGCGACCGGCGAGCGAACGAGGAGGGGAGCGAACTGGGGCTGGATTACGTGCTCGGCTACCGCCACACCATCCGCCCGCGCCAGAACGAGTTCGCCACCGAGCTGCGCTTCAATCGCGACAACGAGGACGAGCTCACCCGCTATACGGAGCAGGCGCTCCTGCCGGACGGCACGGCGGCCGACGCGCTCCCCTTCCTGGAGACGCACGCCGGCGACGAGCGCAACCGCAACTGGACCCTCACTGCCGACTACACGCGTCCGCTGGGCCAGGGCGTTCGGCTGGAGACGGGCTACCGCGGCACGATGCGCCGGCTGGACAGCGACTTCACCGCGTCGCTCTTCTCCTACGGCTCCAGCGCGTACGAGGTGGACGCGTCGCGCACCAACGCCTTCGCGTACGACGAGACGGTGCACGCCGGCTATGGGGTGCT
Organism: Longimicrobium sp.; assembly: GCA_030446945.1. GTDB lineage: Bacteria > Gemmatimonadota > Gemmatimonadetes > Longimicrobiales > Longimicrobiaceae > Longimicrobium. Next base: position 2,765 of record JAUJMI010000416.1, read on the forward strand.
CGCCACCACGCTGGGGAGCTTCGACCTGCAGGGCGGCCTGCGCGCGGAGCGGGCCTCCAGCGAGTTCGACCTGGCGACCACCGGCGAGTCGTTCGAGAACAGCTACGTCTCCTTTTTCCCGAGCGCGCTCGTGGCGTTCAATCTGGACGACTCACGGCAGCTGAAGGCGAGCTACTCCAAGCGCGTGGAGCGTCCGCGCACGCGGCAGCTCAACCCGTTCGGCCGCGTGGAGGACCCGCTCAACGTCTTCCGCGGCAACCCGTACCTGAAGCCGGAGTACACGCACTCATTCGAGACCGGCTTTCAGCAGTCGGGTGACCTGGGCACCATCCAGCTCACCCCGTTCTACCGCCACACGACCGACGCGGTGCGGCGCTTCACCGCGGTCGATGATTCGACGGGCGTCGCCACGACCACCTTCCGGAACGTCGCCACGACCGATTCGTACGGCGCCGACTTCAACACGTCGGTCCGCCGCGGGCGCGTCACCGGCTTCGGCGGCTTGAGCGCCTTCCGCCAGGTGACCGATGCGAGCAACGTCGGCGCGGGCGTGGGGAGCGATGCCTTCGGCTGGTCCGCGCGGATGAACGCGACGCTCAAGATCACGCCGCGGCTGGACGCGCAGGGCTTCCTGATGTACCGCGCGCCGATGGCCACCGAGCAGGGGCGCGTCTCGGGGCGGTCGATGTTCAACCTGGCCCTTCGCCAGAAGCTGATGGGCGACCGGGCCAGCGTGAGCCTGCGCGTGGTGGACCCGTTCAACACGATGCGCTTCCGCTCGCTGACCGACGACGAGCGCTTCTACCAGGAGACGGAGCGCCGGA
>JAUJMI010000417.1 GCA_030446945.1 Longimicrobium sp.
TCCCCGTTCCCCGTTCCCCGTTCCCCGTTCCCCATTCCCCATTCCCCATTCCCCACCCCCGCAGCCCCCACCCCCGGGCCGATTTCTTGACCCCGCCCCCACCCCCCGCTATACTCCCCACTCACACCCCGCGCGATACCTCCCCCGGCCCGGTAATGCTCCCAACCCAAAGCCACGACACGGCCGAAGGCGCCGCCCACACGGCTGCGCTGGAGCGGGTGGTGCTGTTCGTCGCCGGGGGGCACCGCTTCGGGGTGGGGATCGAGCGCATCCGCGAAGTGATCCCGGCGCGGGAGTACACCCCGCTCCCCGGGAGCGCCGAGCACGTCTGCGGGCTGATCAACCTCCGCGGGCGCATCGTCACCGTGATCGATCTCGGCGCCCGCCTCCGCCTCCCGCCCTCGTCGGCCGTTCCGGACCACAGCATCGTGATCGTGGAGCACCACGACCGCGTGGTGGGGATGGCGGTGGAGGAGGTCGCCCGCATCGTGGAAGTCGATCCCGAGACGCTGACGAGCTCGGCCGAGGTCCTGCGCTCCCTTCGCATCGACCGCGCATACCTGCGCGGGGTGGGCGAGGTGGACGACGAGATCTTCGTGGCCGTGGACCCCGGCGAGATCTTCTCCAGCATCCTGACCTGACCGGCGCGGTCTCCGCGCCCCAACCCAACCCACCGGAGGATTGATGAGCCAGACGGTCCTCATCTGCGACGATGCCATCTTCATGCGCACGATGATCGGGGACATCCTCACCCAGGCCGGCTTCCAGATCGTGGGAGAAGCCGAGACCGGCGTGCAGGCGGTGGAGAAGTACCGCCAGTTCAAGCCGGACCTGGTGACGATGGACATCGTGATGCCGGACATGGGGGGGATCGACGCCGTGCGCGAGATCATGAAGGACGATCCGGCGGCCAAGATCCTGATGTGCAGCGCGATGGGGCAGCAGGCGCTCGTCATCGAGGCCATCCAGGCCGGCGCCCGCGACTTCGTGGTGAAGCCCTTCCAGCCGTCGCGGGTGCTGGAAGCGGTGCAGCGCGTACTGGGATAACCTGCAAGTGCTAAGTGCTAAGTGCTGAGTCCTCAGTGAACAGCGACGCGCGATCCGGGCACCGCACTCCACTCAGGACCAAGCACTTAGGACTCAGGACTTCCGTTCATGGAACTCTCCCAGTACGGCGAACTCTTCCTCAGCGAATCGCGCGAGCACATCTCCGCGATCAACCACCTTCTCCTCGCCCTGGAGCAGAACCCCGGGGCGGGGGAGCCGGTGGAGGGGATGTTCAGGGCCGTGCACACCATCAAGGGGATGTCGGCGACGATGGGGTACCGCGCCGTCGCCGACCTGGCCCACGAGATGGAGAACCTGATGGACCGCGTCCGCCAGGGGCGCGTCTCGCCGGGGCCCGAGATGGTGGACCTTCTCTTCGCCGCCGCCGACGCGCTGGAAAGGGCGGTGGAGCTGGCGGTGGAGGAGGGGGACGGGGAGCAGCCCGAGATGGCCGCGCTCCTCGCCCGCCTGCGGGTCGCCGCGGGGGAGGAGCGCCGCGCGCACGTCGCTGAGGCGGCGGCGAGCGGCCCGGAGGAGAGCGCCGAGGGCGCGCTGGTGGTGCGGCTGCGCGTGGCGCCCGACTCGATGCTGCCCGGCGTGAGGGCGTTCCTGGCGCTGCGCAGGGCGCGCGAGCTGGGCGAGGCCTTCGCGGTGCACCCCGCCGAGGCGGCGCTGATGGAGGAGGGGTTCGACGGCGCGCTCGCCTTCCTCCTGCGCACCGAGATGAGCCCCGACGAGGTCCGCGACGCGCTGCTGGCCGTCGGAGAGATCGCCGAGGCGCAGGTGCACGAGGATCGGCGCGGGACGGCGGCGCCCGCGCTTCCCGAGGCGGAGAGCACGGCGGGGGCGGCGGCCAAGGTCCGCAACATCCGCGTGGACCTGCGCCGGCTGGACGCCCTGATGAACGGGGTGGGCGAGCTGGTGATCGTCCGCGACCGGCTACGCACCCTGGCCCGCGACTCGGCGCCGGAGCTGGTGGAGGCGGTGGACCAGGCCTCGCGCCTGGTGGGCGAGCTGCAGGGCGAGATCATGCGCGCCCGCCTCGCCCCCGTGGGCCAGGTGTTCGACCGCTTCCCGCGCCTGGTGCGTGACGCGGCGCGATCGCTCGGCAAGAAAGTCGAGTTCGTGATGGAGGGGGAGGGGATCGAGCTCGACCGCTCCATGCTCGACGAGATCGGCGACCCGCTGGTGCACCTCCTGCGCAACGCCCTCGATCACGGCATCGAATCGCCCCAGGAGCGGCGCGCGGCGGGGAAGCCGGAGCGGGGGACGCTCCTCCTCTCCGCCGCCCGCGAGAGGTCGCGCATCGTCATCCGCGTGGAAGAGGACGGGCGCGGAATCCAGCGCGACCGGGTGCTGCGCAAGGCGCTCGCGCTGGGGCTGCTGGCCGAGGCCGATGCCGCCGCCATGAGCGACGAAGAGGTGCAGCGGCTGGTGATGAGGCCCGGCTTCTCCACCGCCGAGCGGGTGACCGACGTTTCGGGCCGCGGCGTGGGGCTGGACGTGGTCGCCACGCGGGTCCGCGCGCTGGGCGGGATGCTGGAGATCGACAGCGAGCCGGGGCGCGGCACCGTCTTCACCCTTCAGCTCCCGCAGACGCTCGCCATCGTGCGCGCGCTGCTGGTGAGGCAGAGCGGCGAAACCTACGCCCTTCCCCTCACCCATGTGGGCGAGACGGTGCACCTGCTGGAGCACGAGGTGGGGAGCGTAAAGGGGCGCCCCGTCGCCTTCCTGCGCGACGAGGTGATCCCGCTGGTGACGCTCCGCTCGCTCCTGAGCACCAATGGCGCGGGGCCGGAGGGCGGCAAGCGGCCGGCCGTCCTGCTGGAAGTGGGGGAGCAGCGGGTGGGGCTGGAAGTGGACGCCCTGGTGGGGCAGCAGGAAATCGTGGTCAAGTCGTTCGACGCCACGGCCGACACGTTGCGCCTCTTCTCCGGCGCCACCATCCTCTCCGACGGCCGTCCCGCGCTCATTCTGGACGCCGGCAGCCTCCTCGGCGCCGCGTCCTGAGAGACCCGACACACCCTTCGACCGAATCCGATCCGATGCTCGATCTGCGCGATCTGCAGGCCATTCAGCTTGACGCCCTCCGCGAGGTGTCGAACATGGGGGCGGGGCACGCCGCCACCGCGCTCTCGCAGATGACGAACACGCGGATCATGATCAACGTCCCGCGCCTCCAGGTCACGCCGCTGGAGCAGGTGCCGGACATAATGGGGCAGGCGGACGAGGTGGTCGCCGCGGTGCTGATGCACATGCTGGGCGACCTCACCGGGCGCACCCTCCTCATCTTTCCGCGCAACGCGGCGATGCGGCTGGCCGAGATCCTCCTGCACCGCTCCGCCGGCTCGTCGCAGGTGTTCGGCGAGCTGGAGCAGAGCGCCATCAAGGAGGCGGGGAACATCCTGTCGGCCGCGTACATGAACGCCCTGGCCGACTTCATGGGGCTCATGCTCCTCCCCTCGGTGCCGTCGCTGGTGATCGACCTGTGCGGCGCGGTGCTGACCACCGCGTACACCAACTTCGGCCACGAGCGCGA
>JAUJMI010000418.1 GCA_030446945.1 Longimicrobium sp.
GGGCTGGTGTAGGTGCACCACGGCATCACCAGGTCGCTCGCCTTGCTACGCCCGCAGAAGAGCGCGTTACGCACCACCATCTGCGCGTGAGCGCCGGCCGCGTGGGTGAAGTGGTACTTCGACGCCACGTCGCCCACCGCGTAGACGCGCGAGTTGGAGGTGCGGAGGCGATCGTCCACCTCGATGCCCTTTTCCCCGTAAGCGACGCCGGCAGCCTCCAGCCCCAGGGCTTCGACGTTGGGTGCCCGCCCGATGCCTACCAGCACGTGGGTGCCGGTCACTTCGCTGGCCGTGCCGTCCTGCGTGTAATGGACGACGCTCGCGCCTCCCGCGCCCTCCACCCGCTCCACCTTTGCGTTCAGGACCAACTCGACGCCATCCCGCCGCATCGACTCCGCCACCACCGCCGCCGCCTCGGCGTCGTCGTGCGAAAGGATGCGGTCCCCCGACTGAATCAGCGTCACGAGACTGCCCAACCGGCGGAACGCCTGCGCCATCTCGCAGCCTATGGGCCCGCCGCCGATCACCACCAGGTGCTCGGGGCGCTCGGTCAGGGAGAAGACCGTCTCGTTGGTCAGGTAGCCCGCCTCCGCCAGCCCGGGAATGGAGGGCTCGGCCGCTCGGGCGCCGGTCGCGATGACGGCCCGCCGGAAGCGCAGCCGCTTTCCATCCACCTCCACGGCATCCTGCGAGACGAAGCGCCCCTGACCGAAAAAGACATCGACTCCCATCTCCCGGTATCTCGCCGCGCCATCCACGGGACTGATCTCCGCGCGGATGCGGCGCATCCGTTCCATGACGGCGGAGAAGTCTCCGTCGCCGGCCGCCCGCGGGGCGCCGAACCGCTCCGCACCCTCGTTGGCCGCCTTCCAGGCGCGGGCCGCGCGGATCATCCCCGTGGAGGGCACACACCCCACGTTCAGGCAGTCGCCGCCCATCAGCTCCCGTTCCACCAGCGCCACCCGCGCCCCGAGCGCGGCACCGATGGCCGCGGTCACGAGGCCGCCCGTACCCGCCCCGATCACCACGAGGTGGTACTGGTCCTTGGGCGCCGGGTTCTGCCAGGCGGGCGGGTGCGCGTTCTCCAGCAGGCGCCGGTTGTGCTCGTCCAGCGGCCGTACCGCGGAAAAGGGCGCGGGTGACTCACGTTCAGCGATCGCCATGTTCCGTTTCCTCGTTGAGAGCGCGACGCGCCATGCGGGTGACGACCACGGTGACCGCCACGGTGGCGGCGAGCCCCAGGGCCAGCACGCCGTAGTACCCGGCACCCCGCTCCACGCTGGTTCCGCCCGCCAGCGCCGCCACCTCGCCGGCCACCTTGCCGTAGTAGACGTAAAGGAGCGTGCCCGGGATCATCCCCACGGAGGCCAGGACGTAGTCGGCCAGGCGGACGCGCGTGACGCCGAGCGCGTAGTTCAGCAGGTTGAAGGGGATCACGGGAGAGAGCCGGAGGAGGAAGACGACCTTTCGGCCCTGCTCGCCGATGGCCCGGTCCAGCTGCGCGAACCGCGGGTTTCCCGCGACCCGCCGCTCGACGCTGGGGCGGACGAGATAGCGGGCGGCCAGGAACGCGAGCACCGTCCCCAGCAGCGCGCCGAGGAAGACGTACAGAGCCCCGCGCACGATCCCGAACACCGCTCCGCCGAGCAGCGTCAGCGCCGACCCCGGAACGAAAGCCACCGTGGCCGCCGCGTATCCCAGGATGAAGGCGATCGGGCCCCAGGGACCCAGCCCCTCCACCCACGCCGCGAAGTCGGGGATCAGGCGCGCGAGGGATCGCCCGAAGATCACGAGAACGGCGACGAGACCGATCGCGAGCAGGAGGCCCAGCACGCGCTTGGGCCCAAAGCGATGCTGCTGTTTCTGGGTGACCGGGGTCTGGTGCAACGGGCTCTCCGGAACGGGACGCCGTGGGGCGTGCCCCTCGGAAGGCGCGCCCCGTGAGTCGCCAAAACCGGCGGCGCTCCCCCCACGACGCGGATGATGTTCCAGCGCCGGGGCTCTCTCCTACGAATCCGGCCAGGCTTACCAGGGTTCCCAGCGAACACCGTGGCGGCTGCCGGCGTCGCTCAGCGCGACCGGAAGCGGCGTTCGATCCGACTCTTGGCTCGTCAACTCGCCCCGAGCGTCGGAGATCGGTGCTCGCGCCGCATGCAAGCCACACGCCAACTGTTGCGTAGTGGAACGATACAGACAGCCCTCATGGGTAAAATCTGTGGCATGCGAACCTGCATCAAGGCACGCAATGCGCACCCGGAGCGCCGAACGCCCGCAAAGGTTTCTGGCGAGCAGAAGAATCCATGCCGAAGCGCCGGGAGGACGTGGTCACCATCCTGCGGCAGCGCGTTGTCGCAGGTCTCCACCTGGGCAGTCTTGACGCCGGGCACTCGCCTTCCGAGCGTGCGGACACTCGCAGCTGAGTTCGCGTCGAAGCCTCCAGTAATCTTCGCATCCACGGACGGGGCAGAAAACCTGCGCGCGCTGGTCATCGGGCGAGACGATCTTTCGCGCGGGCTGGTCCCGCGATCCCTGCTCGATCTCACCCCGGGCGCGGTGGCCATCAGGGAATCCAGAGTCGGGTAGCGGGACGGAAGGCCACCCAGGCGAACCAGAACGGGTTGTCGTGCGGCACGCCGCGAAGCCTGCGGCCGCGCAGCGGGCCAGTGATGGCGCGCCCGGCCAGATCCCATCGCGACCCCGTCTCGCGGTCCTCAAAGGTGTTGCCCCGCGCCCGGAAGGTGAGCACCCTGCCTGCTACCCGCCGGTCGTACGCGGCCGTCTGCCCGAGATCCGCTCCGGTTCCCCGCGTGCGGCTTCCGCTCTGCGCCGCGTCCCGCCAGAAGACCACGATCGGTGTCCCCTCCACCGTCGCGTTCGCGACGCGGCTCTGGCGTAACGCGCGGGCAGAGGCGGCCCACCCGCTCCCGAGATCGACCGCGACCACGCGTTCCAGCGGCGGGAGCGCGGGGCCGCCACTCCGAGCGAAGAGGCGGCGGAGCGGGTGGCGACCCGGGTCATCGTAGCCGGCGAAGGGATTCCGGGTGTAGTCCAGGCGGCTGCCTCGGGGCCGGGAGAGGACGCGGATGGAAGGAAGTTGCTCCCGCGCGGTTTCCCACGTGAGGATGCGCGCCGGGACGCGCCGGAGCTTCGTGCCCGCCATGGCGCCGACGATCCCCTCCCCGGTGGCCTGCTGCCACCATGTCTCGCTCTGCCGGTCGAACATCACCAAGTCCGAATGCCGGAGCCGGCCGGTCACACCAAAGTCCAGCGTGCGGGCGCCGACCCGCCGGTCGAAAACCACCGACGTGTTGCAAAGCGGGCAGAAAGTCACCGCCAGCGGGAGTCCCGCCAGCTGGTCGTTGACGATCTCGTGCCAGACCAGGATCCGGAAGGGATAGGCCCGCGCCGTGCCTTCGTGCTCGACCACCAGGACCAGATCCCGACCTGCCAGCCACCCGGCGGCCTGCTCGGCACTCTCGAACTCAGGACGATCGACGGCCGGGATCCCCTCCCTGGGCACACCTCCGGAGCGGATCTCGCGCAGGGGCACCGTACGGCGCGAGAAGTCCGTCCGCCA
>JAUJMI010000057.1:0-4033 GCA_030446945.1 Longimicrobium sp.
GGCGAGCTGGCCGGGGGCGAGCGGCGAGCGGCGGAGGCCCACCTGGCCGGCTGCGGCGCGTGCGCGGCGGAGCTGGCGGCCCTCCGCGCGGAGCACGCCATGCTCGGCGCCGCGCTGGCCCGCGCCGACGTGGCGCCCCCCACCGCCGCCGCGCAGATGTCGCTGCGCCGCAGGCGCGCCGCGGCGCAGTGGGCCGCCGAGGGGCGGCGGGCCCTGCTGCGCGCCGCCATGCTGGTGGTGGCGCTGGGCGGGGTGGCCTTCGCGGCCGTCCCCGGGTCGCCGCTGCGCAGCTGGATCGCCGGCGATGACGCCGCCCCCGAGCGCGCCGAGCACCCCGCGCTGAAGCCGCGGGCCGCTCCGGCGCCCGCCGCGCCCGTGCCGGCCGCGGGCGTCTCCATCCTGCCGGACGGCGGGGCGGTGCGCGTGGTGCTGAACGGCGCCGCGCGCGGCCTGGTGGTCCACACCCGCCTCACCGGCGGCGAGCTGGTGGAGGTCTCGGCCACCGGCGCGGCGGCGGGCGCCCGCTTCCGCACGGCGCCGGGCCGCATCGAGGTGCTGGACGCCGGCGCGGGCGAGATCCGCATCGCGCTTCCCCGCGACGCCGAGGCGGCCGTGGTGGAGGTGGACGGCCGCGTGTACGTGGCCAAGGAAGGTGCCGAGCTGCGGGTGACGCCCCCGGGCGCCCCCTCCGCCACCGCCCCGGAGGCCGAGTTCCGCGTGGAAGGCTGACGCGGCCCTCCACGTGTTCCTTCCCTTTGCACTCGCCATTGCCGTGGCATCCGCCCCGGCCGACACCGTCCCCACGGGGGCGGTACGCGGCGTGGTGCAGAGCGACCGCAGCGGGCTGCCGGTGGCGATGGCGGTGGTGGAGGTGCGCAACGGATCCGCCCACGCCGCCGCCCGCTCCATCACCGACAGCACGGGCGCCTATGAGCTGCGCGGCGTATCGCCGGGGCGCCACACGCTGCGCGTCCACCACCTGGAGCACACGCCGCTGGCCATGGAGGTGCTGGTCCCCGGCGGGGGCGTGGTGACGCTGGACCTGGCGCTCCGCTACCGCCCGCTGGCGCTGGACACGGTGCGCGCCCGGCGCCCCGGCGAGATTCGCATGGGCGACACGGTGGCGGTGCAGCGGTACGACGTGGCGTGGGTGGACTCGCGCGCGCTGGAGGAGGGACCGGGGCTGGACAAGGCGCTCTCGAACCCGCCCGAGGGGAGCACCCCCCCCGATCCGGGGGAGGTGTTCCAGGTCCGCGGCTCCGCGGCGGAGCTGAAGCTGGTGCTGCTGGACGGGGCGCCGGTGTACGCCCCGTTCCACATGGGGGGGCTGATGGATGCGTTCGAGCCCGGCGTCCTCCGCTCCGCGCGCCTCTACCTGGGAGGCGCCCCGGCGCGGTTCGACGGGGGGCTGAGCTACGTGATGGAGCTCGCCACCCGCGGCGGCAATCCGGAGCGCCACTCGCTGGCCGGCTCGGTGGACGTGGTGACCTCGCGCGCGGTGCTGGAGGGGCCGCTCCCCCGCGGCGCCACCTATCTCGTCTCCGGCCGCGTGGTGCACGGCGCCTGGATGCGCGGTCTGGAGGGTGACGACTTCCCCTACCGCTACAGGGACGGGGTGGCGCGCCTGGACGTGCCGCTGGCGGGCGGGGTACTGCGCGCCACCGGCTTCGCCAACCAGGAGGGCGCCACGGTGGACCGCGACCGCAGCTTCGCCGGGTGGCAGAACCTGGCCGGCTCCATCCGCTACCGCGGCGGCCGGCTGGGGCAGGACGGCGAGCTGACGGTGGCCGGCGGCGGCTTCACGGCGGCGTTGCGGCACTACGGCAACCACGTCCTGGCGCAGCGCGGCTTCACGGAGCGCGGGCGCGTGGCGCTGGACCTGGGGCGCTCCGCCGGGCCGGTGCGCCTCCGCTACGGCGCGGTGTACGAGTACACGCAGGTGCGCTACGAGGTGGACGAGGCCGCGTTGGGGTGGGTCCCGCTGGTGCGCACCCACACCTACGGCGGGGCGACCGCCGTGTACGTGGACGGCGCCTGGCAGCCGCATGCGCGGCTGAGCCTGCGCGGGGGGGTGCGCGGCGACTCTTACCGCTATTCGCCGCGCACCACCCTTTCGCCGCGCGGCGCCGCCACCTGGCTGGTGGGCGACCGCGCGGCGCTCACGGTGGCGGCCGGGCGCTACCACCAGTACGTGCGCACCCGCATCGTCGCCGAGGACGAGCCTCCCCCCTCCTTTGCGGACTCGGTGCGGCGGAACGTGGCTTCGGAGCTGGTGGTGGCTTCGGCCAACCACGTCTCCGTGGGGCTGGACCAGGAGCTCGCGGACGGGGTGCGGCTGGGAGTGGAGGGCTTCTACAAGCGCTTCCGCGATGTCCCCACCCTTCCCGGCAAGGCGGCGTACAACTCGGGGATGGAGCTGTGGGTGCGCCGCGGCACGGGCCCGCTCACGGGGTGGCTGGGCTACACCCTGACCTGGGCGTGGTCGCTGGAAGACGACGGGCTGTCCGCGGAAGACATCGTGGGACGCCAGGTGCTGAGCGCGGGGCTGGCCACTCCGCTGGGGCGCGCCGCGCGGCTCAGCGCGCGCTTCCAGTACGGCTCCGGGCTTTCCGCCTCGCGCATCCTCCCCGGCTCCTACGACTCCGGCGCATTCGGCCGCCCCGAGTCGCAGACCACCACCCTCGCCAGCGCCTCCGAGCCCCTCCTGGCGGTCCCCAGCGAGGAGCCGTACCTGCGCCTGGACGCGGAGCTCTCGCGCACCTGGACGCCGCTGCTGGCGGGGCGCCGCACGGAGCTGACCCCCTACTTCCGCGTGATCAACGCCCTGGACCAGCGCGAGCCCCTCTTCTACCAGCCCGGCCCCGACGGCGAGGGCTCGCGCACCGCCGTCGGCGGGTTCCCGATCCTGCCCGTGCTGGGTGTGACGTTCCGGTTCTGAGCGGCTGAACGGGCGGGTCTCACGCGGAGACGCGGAGAACGGCGACGGCGGGGCTCACACAGAGAAACAGAGGCACAGAGAGGAGGATCTCTCTGTGCCTCTGTTGCTGTTTCTCACTCGCGCGTCACTCGCCGGCGGCGGTCCGTCTGCCGGCCTTTTCCACTTCGGTGATGGTGTGGGTGCCGAGGAGGTAGGAGCGCGCGTCATGGCCCGGCCAGTCCGGGATGGACGCGTTGAGCCCGTACACGCGGTCGGCGCGCTCGAAGCGGGTGGTGACAAGGAGCGTGTCGCCGACGGCGATGCCCAAGGAGTCCGGGCGTGGCCAGGGTAGGTTGGCCTGGCCGCGGACGATGCGGTTGACGCTGTGAGGATCGCGCGCATCCAGGTAGCGGAGGCGGTCCAGGAGGTACTCGCGGACGGGGATGCCGGGGAGCGGCTCCGCGCTGCGGACCACCACCCGCTCCCGCTCCAGCCCCGTCTCGGACGGACGCGGCCCCAGGATCCCCTCGCCACACGCGGCGAGCGCCAGGGCGGCGGCGGCCCACACTGCCCGCCGCACCGGCAGCCGCGCGGGGCGGCTGCCGGTGCGACCCACCGATGCGCGAAAACCGTTGTATCGATCTTCCATCATGTCCCCTCCGTTAGCGGAAGTAGATGTACTTCCAATCCGGCACCGCCGCCTCTTCCGCGTCCACCTGCGAGGTGCTCACGCTGCCCGAGGCCCACTGCGGGAAGTAGACCGCGTTGGCGAACGTCCCCGTCGTGGCGCCCGGCGCGTTCACGAAGTCGCGCACCTTGCGGCTCCACAGTTTCCAGTCCCACCGGTCCCAGAACCAGTGGCCGCGGAAGTACTCGTACTTGGCCTCACGCCCCACGTGGTTGTTGTGGTAGTCCATCGCGCTGCTGGCGTGCGAGTTGTCGCCGAGCACCTCGTAGCTGGTCATGACCAGCGCCGAGCCATACATCGAGCAGTAGCGCCGCAGGTACATGCTCGCGAACATGTGCCGGAAGGCATCGGCCCGGTCGTCGCCCCCCGCGAAGCCGGGGTAGTACTCCGCCTGCTTGCCGTATGCGCGGTGGCGGGCCAGGAGGATG
>JAUJMI010000057.1:4133-12473 GCA_030446945.1 Longimicrobium sp.
GCCGGGGTAGTACTCCGCCTGCTTGCCGTATGCGCGGTGGCGGGCCAGGAGGATGTGGATCGAGCAGTGGATGAGCGACGGCGCGACCAGCCACACCACGGGAATGATGCCCTGCGTGCCGACCTCGCCGGAGCCGCCGATCCCCTGTTGGCGGTGGCGCGGATCAGGTCGTCGCGGCTGGCCGCCGTGCCGGCGCTCGCCGGCTGCACCCAGGTGTTGTTCGGGTCGGCCAGCGACTCGTAGTAGTACAGCGTCTCCGTCTCGTCGCCCTCGGTCTGCAGGCTGTCGACGTACTCCTGCACGGTGGGGACGTAGGTGTCGCTGATCTGGTACTCGGTGGAGCCGGTCCAGCTCTCGTCGGTCGCGGGCTCGGTGCCGCCGCCGCTGATCCCGCCGCCGGTGCAGCCGCCTTCCTCGTAGGCGGGCTCCTCGACCGCCTCGAGCTCGCTTCCGCAGACGAGGATCCCCACCAGCCCGTCTCCGCCGCCGGCTCGGCGCAGGTCGCGCTCGTACGTCGCCCACTTCGCGCGATTCCGGCCGGCCTCGGCCATCATGTCCGCCATCATCCCGTCGTACCCCTTCCGGGGGTACAGCTTGCGAAGGCGCTTCTCCACGTACTTCTGGAACTCCTTGTCGGTCTCGATGCTGATCGTGCGCGTCTCCGGGTGCAGGTGCGCGTACTCACGGTAGACGATGTACATGACCGACGCGGGATACGCCGGCGTCCGCGCTTCGAGCTTCGGCTCCACCGGCGGCGCGGTGGCCGCGGCGCGGGCGCGCGACGCCGCTCGGGAGGGCGACGGGCTGTCGACCACGCTGTCGCACGCGGCCACGAGGATGGAGAGCGCCACCAGGGTGCACACCGAGGCCCACCTGGGACGCCGGAGGGGGTATGCAACGGGCTGATGCACGATCATTACTTCTCCTGGGGAGGATACGAGGAACGGCGGAGGGCGGCTGGAAGGGTCGATCTAGCCGGAGCACGCAGGTGCGTACCACCAAGTTACCGTCGCAAACCAAGTCTTTTAGAGTTTGCACGACGGTCTGTCTGCCAGACGCGGCGAGCCTAATGGAATGTTCCGGTCTGCGCAAGTTCTGACAGAAAGAGAATATCACACCGGGCGCGTACACCGCTGCCGCGTGCCGCAGCCGTGCCAAAGCCTGCCCGACACACTACATTGGGCGCCCGACCGCAAAACGGACGTACCCGAGAACCCGAAGCCTGCATGAGCACGACGAATTCAGCGGCCACGGGCGCCGCCCCGGCAGTCACGGTGGACGGCCTCTGCGCCCACCTCGGAAACCTGCAGCGAGCCGACAGGGGGGTGCTGTGCGACTTCGCGCGCCTCTTCTTCGCCAAGGTGCCGCGCTCCATCGCCGAAGATCGCTCGCCCCAGGAGCTGGCGGCGATGACCGTGGGGGCGTGGGAGTTCCTCCTCCGCTCCCGGCCCGACCTGGTGAACGTCGAGCTGGCCGATCCCGGCGAGGAGGGGTGGCCGGCCCCCGTCAGCGCCATCCGGGCCGAGGTGGGGGACCGCCCCTTCATCGTGGACACCATCCGCGAGTACCTCAACGCGGAGAACATCCCCATCCTGCACTACATCTACCCCGTGCTGCGCGTGGAGCGCGACGGCGAGGGGGGGATCGTGAAGGTGGGGGCGGGCGCGGGGGGCGGCGCCGGTGCGCTGGAGGCGCTGGTGCACTGCGAGGTCCCGCACGTGGCGCGTCCGGAGCGGCGCGACGAGATCCGCGACGAGGTCGCCCGCCGCCTCACCGACGTGGTGAAGGCCACGCGCGACTTCGACGCCATGCTGGCGGCGGTCGATGCGGCCACCGCGGCCGTGGAGGGCTACGCGGCGCGCGGCGGGGAGCAGGCGGACGAGTACCGCGAGTACGTGGACTTCCTGCGCTGGATCCGCGAGGGCAACTTCGTCTTCCTGGGCTTCCGCGGCTACGACGTGCGCGACGAGGTCCTCTCCGTGGACGCCGGCTCCGGCCTCGGCATCCTGGCCGACGCGGAGTCGTCCGCGTACGCCGCGCCCCGGCCGCTGGCGGAGCTCTCCGACGAGCTGCGCGCGCGGGTGGTGGGCGGGCCGCTGCTGGTGGTGAGCAAGGCCAACCGCGAGAGCACGGTGCACCGCCGCGCGCGGATGGACTACGTGGGCGTGAAGAAGCTGGACGAGGCGGGGAACATCGTGGGCGAGTGGCGCTTCCTGGGGCTCTTCACCTCGCAGGCATACTCGCAGATCCCCTCCGACGTCCCCGTGCTGCGGCTGAAGCTGCGCCGCATCCTGGAGGCGAGCGGCACGCGCCCCGGCTCGCACGACTACAAGGAGATCATCTCCATCGTCGCGTCGATGCCCAAGGAAGAGCTCTTCCAGGCATCGGCCGAGCAGCTCCACGACGAGGTCAACGCGGTCCTCGGGCAGCTCTTCAGCAACGAGGTGCGCGTCTCGTTGCGCCCCGACCCGCTGCGCACCGAGATCGCCGCCATGGTGATCCTCCCGCGCGGCCGGTACAGCGCCGAGATCCGCGCGCAGGTCGGGGCGCTCCTTTCCGAGCGGCTGGGGGGCATGGTGCGCTCGCACCACGTCGCCTTCTCTTCGGGCGACCAGGCGCGCCTCCACTTCTACCTCTCGCTGGACCCGGACGGCGCGGCGGCGGCGGCGTCCGAGCGGCTGCTGGAGCGCGAGCTGAACGTGCTGGTGCGCACCTGGGCGGACCGGCTGGAGGAGATGCTCGCCAGCGTGGTGGAGCCCGGCGAGGCGCGGCGGCTGACCACCCGCTACGGCGCGCTTGTCGGCGAGGAGTACCGCGCGGCCAACATCCCCGGGGCCGCGGTGCACGACGTGCTGGAGGTGGAAGGGATGCGCGCCCGCGGCGAGACCGTGGCGCTCGCCCTTCGCCAGCCGGTGGAAGGCGATGCGGTGAGCCCCGGCGCCACCGTCCTCAGGCTGTACCTGCAGGACGAGCGGCTCGTCCTCTCCGACTTCATGCCCATCCTGGAAGACACCGGGGTGCGCGTGCTGGAGGTGGACACCTTTGAGCTTATGCACGCGGGCGAGCCCGCGCTGCGCGACTACTCCTTCAACGTGCAGACGCGCGACGGCGAGCCGATCCCCGACGACCTGGCCCCCGCGCTGGCCGAGTGCCTCCTCGCCGCCCGCGCCGGCGACGCGCCGCGCGATCCGTTCAACGCGCTGATCCTGCGCGCCGGGCTGCGCTGGCGCCAGGCGGACGTGCTGCGCTGCTACGCCAACTACGCGTCGCAGATCGGCGCCGTGCCCTCGCGGCTGGCGCCGGTGCGCGCACTCTCGGCCTACCCGCGCATCGCCCGCCTGCTGGTGGACGCCTTCCAGACGCGCTTCGACCCCGCCCGCACCGGCCGCGACGAGGCGCAGGAAAGCATCCACGGCGAGCTGCTCCGCGAGCTGGAGGGGGTCACCTCGCTGGCCGACGACCGGGCGCTGCGGCGGCTGATGAACCTGATCGACGCCACCGTACGCACCAACTACTTCCGCCACGGCGGGGCCACCCCCACCGGGCGCAGCGGCGGCGTGCCGTACGTCTCCATCAAGGTGCGCAACGCGGACGTCGAGGAGCTGAAGAAGAGCCGCCTCCTCTACGAGATCTACGTTCACTCCTCGCGTATGGAGGGGGTGCACCTGCGCGGCGCCTCCGTGTCGCGCGGCGGCATCCGCTGGAGCGACCGGCCGGACGACTTCCGCACCGAGGTGCTGGGGCTGGTGCTGACGCAGGTGGTCAAGAACGCCACCATCGTGCCCAGCGGCTCCAAGGGTGGCTTCATCACCAAGCGCGTCTTTCCGGACCGCGACGGGCAGATGGAGGAGGCGCGCCAGCAGTACATGACGCTGATGCGCGGCCTGCTGGACCTGACCGACAACCTGGTGGAGGGGAAGGTGGTGCCGCCGCCGGACGTGGTGCGCCACGACGGCGACGACCCGTACCTGGTGGTGGCGGCGGACAAAGGCACGGCACACCTTTCGGACACGGCCAACGCGGTGGCCGCGGAGTACGAATTCTGGCTGGGGGACGCCTTCGCCAGCGGCGGCAGCCACGGCTACGACCACAAGCGCGAGGGGATCACCGCCCGCGGCGCGTGGGAGTGCGTCAGGCGCCACTTCCGCGAGACGGGGAAGGACATCCAGCGCACGCCCTTCACCGTGGCCGGCGTGGGCGACATGAGCGGCGACGTGTTCGGCAACGGGATGCTCCTCTCGGAGCAGATCCGCCTGCTGGCCGCCTTCGACCACCGCCACGTCTTCATCGACCCGGACCCGGACCCGGCCGCGTCGTTCGCGGAGCGGAAGCGGATGTTCGCCCTGCCGCGCTCGTCGTGGGAGGACTACGACCGCGCCCTCTGGTCGCCGGGCGCCATGCTCGTTCCGCGCGCGTCCAAGGAGGTGGTGCTCACCCCCGAGGCACGGCGCGCGCTGGGCATCCCCGAAGACGTGGAGCGGCTGGACGGCGAGGGGCTGGTGCGCGCGGTGCTCACGGCTCCGGTGGAGCTGCTGTGGAACGGCGGAATCGGCACCTACGTCAAGGATGCCGAGGAGACCCACGCCGACGCGGGCGACACCACCAACGACCCGGTGCGGGTGAACGCGCAGGAGCTGCGCTGCGGGGTGGTGGGCGAGGGCGGCAACCTCGGCTTCACGCAGCGCGGGCGCATCTCGGCGGCGCTCAGGGGCGTGCGGCTCAACACGGACGCGCTGGACAACTCCGCCGGCGTGGACATGAGCGACCACGAGGTCAACCTCAAGATCCTCCTCAACCGCGTGGTGGAGGGGGGCGGGCTGACGCTGGACGGGCGCAACGAGCTCCTGGCCTCCATGACGGACGAGGTGAGCGAGCTGGTGCTGCGCAACAACATCGGCCAGTCGCTCGCCGTGTCGCTGGACCAGACCCGATCCCGGGAGACGCTGGACGACTTCGCGGCCCTCATCGCGCAGCTCGAGCGCGACCGGCGGCTGAACCGCGAGCAGGAGGGGATCCCCGCGCCGGAGGAGATCCGCGACCGGGCGCGCGAGGGGCTGGGGCTCACTCGCCCCACCCTCAGCGTGCTGCTGGCGCACTCCAAGCTGTACGCCAAGGCGCAGCTCCTGGAGAGCGCGGTGCTGGACGATCCCGCGATGGACAGCTACCTGGTGCACTACTTCCCCCCGGCCGCGGTGGAGGCGGCGGGGGAGCCGCTGGTGCGCGCCCACCAGCTCCGCCGCGAGATCGTGGCGACCGAGCTGGTGAACGACCTGGGGAACCTGATGGGCTCGTCGTTCCTCCACCGCGTCTCGCGCGACTCGGGGGTGGCGATTCCGCAGGTGGTGCGCGCCTGGCTGGTCGCCTCGCGCATCGCGGGCGCGCCGGAGATCCGCGCGGACCTGGCGGCGCTGGAAGGGCGCTTCCCCTCGGATACGGTGTACCGCTGGCTCTCCGGGCTGGCGCGCGTGCTGGAGGCCACCACGCACTGGGTGCTCGCCAACACGGCGCCGGACGCCCCCACCCCCGCGCTGATCGACGAGGCGCGCGAGGGGCTGGCGACGCTGCGCGGCTCGTTCGCGCGCTTCGTGGCGGGCGAGGACCGCGGCCTCTTCCTCTCCCGTCTCGGCGAGCTGCAGGACCTGGGGGTGGACCGCACGATGGCGGAGCGGCTCATCACCCTGCGCTTCCTCCCGCAGCTCCTGGAGATCGTCGCCGCCGCCCGCGCCGCGGGCACGGAGGCGCTGCGCACCGCCGAGGCCTACTACATGGTCTCGGAGCGCCTGGGCACCGCGCGCCTGCGCGAGAGCCTGCGCGCCGCGGCCGGCGACGACCCCTGGGATCGCCGCCACGCCCAGGCCCTTGCCGACGATGTCGCCGCCGCGCAGCGCCGCCTGGTCGCCGAAACGCAGGCGCGCGCCAACGGGGGCTCTCCCGCCGGCGCCCTCGCCGCGATGGAGGAGGAGCGCGGCCGCGAGATGCGCGCCCTTCGCGAGCTTCTCGCCGAGCTGCGGCCCGACTCGCCCCTTTCCGCCCACGCCCTGGCGGTGCGGCTGTTGACGGCGGTGGCGCCGGGCGGGTGAGCAGGAAGGAGGCGCCAGCGCGGGAAGGTACCGGAGAATGCGCCGAAATACAGCCGTATCTTTGGCGCGCGCCATAGGCGCCAACCGCAGGACGAATCTTGGGGGCGTCCGAAGAGAGCGGGTTCGGCCGGAAGGCGAAGACGGCGGGATGTGATAGAGCAAGGGTCCGGCGCGCGTGCGCCGGACCCCCTGCTTTTATGCTGGCTGGTAGCCGAGAAGCAGGGATCTCCTCCGCGCCCTGCGCGGCGCCTTCGCGGCCCACACCTGCCCCAGGCCCAGGAAACCCGCCACCCTCCACGCCACCAGCAGGAGGAGCTGGAGGAGGATGATGCGCCCATCGAACTGCCAGGTCGCGATGCCGGAGAGGATCAGGTTGAGGTTGAGGAGCACGGCCCCGGCGGCGGCGGGAACCAGTAGGAGGCCGGTGAAGAAGGCGGCGGCCACCAGGAGCTCCGTCAGCGGGATGGCGGCGGAGAGGATGCGGTCCGCGCCGGTGTCGATCAGCGTCCGCGCGACGTGGCGGTACGCGGGAAAGGGAGCCGGCGTCTGCCCGCGGGCCACGGTGTCCAGCAGCGCGTGGAGCGGATTGCCGGTCAGCCACCCTCCTCGGAGCTTGGCGAGCCCGAACTGGAGCCAGACCGACCCCAGGTAGATGCGCACCCCCAGCCAGAGCGGCGATGCGAAGCGGCTGGCGAAGGGCCAGCGCGCGGCGTGTGCGATCCGAGAGCGGAGCGCGTTCATGATCCATTCTCCCGTGCGGTGGAAGCGGTTGACCTGCTCCGCACGATACCGCGCCCGCTCAAGCCGCACAGTCGGCATAGCTACCCCACTTGCGGCCCTCCGCCCGCCGATCTTCGCGCGCTCGCCCTCCTGACAGCGCGTGGGGCAACGGCGTAACCCTGAGGCAAAAGGAGCGTGCAGCGCGCGCTCTGAACACCGCACGAACCGGTTTTTGGATCACCGTGATCTACGTTTGTCCTCCAGGCACTGCGCCGCATAGCTTCCGCGGGCCGAGTCACTTCGGCACGCCCCGCACATCCTCGAACAGGCAGCGCTGAAGTCTGTCGAAGAGACGGAGACCGGGTTCTCGGCGTACTCCCCCGATCTGCCCGGCTGCATCAGCGCCCGACACAGGAGGAGTGGAGGCGAACAGGCGAAGCTGTTGAGTTCCACATCGAGGGGTCAGGTCTGGAAGGCCTGCCGGTGCGCGAGCCGACGAACGGGGGAGGCCTAAGGCGAGGCGGCCGCTAGGCGGCGCTATCAGAAAGCAGAGCGGGGCGCGCCGGGATCTCTCCCGCGCGCCCCGCTGCACTTGCCTGGCTCCCGCGACTACTTCGGAAGCAGGACCTTGTTGATGACGTGGATCACGCCGTTGGACTGGAGCACGTCGTAGGTGGAGATGCTCGCGACGTTCCCCGACTCGTCGCGGACGGTGACGTTCATCGGCCCGTTCATCATGGCGGTGAGGGTGCCGCCGCTGGCGGTGCGCAGCATGGCTCTGCCGTTCCCCTGGCGGATCATGCGCATCAGGTCCGCGGCGGTGTGGCGGCCCGGTACCACGTGGTAGGTCAGCACCTTGGCGAGCGACGACTTGTTCTCCGGGCGCAGCAGGGTGGTGACGGTGCCCTCCGGAAGGTTCTCGAAGGCGTCGTTGACCGGCGCGAAGACCGTAAACGGCCCGCGGCCCTTGAGCGTCTGCACCAGGTCCGCCGCCTTCACCGCCGCCACCAGGGTGGTGTGGTCCGCCGAGTTCACCGCGTTGTCCACGATGTCGCGCGACGGGAGCATCGACTGCCCGCCCACCATCACCGCCGCCCGCGGCATCCCCGCGGCGTGGCCTCGGCTCGCCTGCGCGGATGCGGCTCCCGCCGTCATGGCGGTGGCGACCAGAACCATCGCAATCGTCTTCTTCATCTTTTCCATCCCTTGTGCCAGGTTGATCCATCCTGTCTCGTTGCAAGAGGATACGAGGCCCGGGTGGAACTGGATCTACGACCCGCGGGCCGGGCTCTTGCCGCACACCGCGGAGAAACAGGGAACCGGAGGAGGGCGGCGATGCGCGTCGCGCTAGGCGAAGGGTTCGCGCTGGCGCGGAAGAGCGGCGTGCAGCCGGACGCGCTGGTAGAGGTGCTCTCCGGCACGCTGCTGGGCTCGCCCGCCTTCACGGCGTACGCGCGGCAGATCGTCGAGGGCCGCTTCCATCCGCCGG
The DNA here is from genome assembly GCA_030446945.1 of Longimicrobium sp. Taxonomy (GTDB): domain Bacteria; phylum Gemmatimonadota; class Gemmatimonadetes; order Longimicrobiales; family Longimicrobiaceae; genus Longimicrobium. Next base: position 12,423 of record JAUJMI010000057.1, read on the forward strand.
TTCCTCCTCCTCGTGCTCACGGGAGGAATCCTGTATATCTCGACCCTGTAC
>JAUJMI010000058.1 GCA_030446945.1 Longimicrobium sp.
ACTCCGCGCGCACGCAGCACCAGCGCATCGCCCTGTCGATGGCGTGCAAGGGCGCCATCAAGGCCGGGCAGAAGCTGTCGCAGCGCGAGATGAGCGAGCTCTTCGACCGCCTCTTCGCCACCGAGCTGCCATACCACGACATCCACGGGCGCCCCACGGTGGTCCAGCTCTCGCTTACGGAGCTGCACCGGAGGTTCGGGAGGAGCGGGTGACCGAGGCACTGGCCATCACCGGGCCCACCGGCTCGGGAAAGACGGCGCTCTCCATCGAGGTCGCGCGGCGGCTGGACGGAGAGGTGGTGTCCATGGACTCGCGCTCGGTGTTCCGGGGGATGGACATCGGCACCGCCAAGCCGGCGCCGGAGGAGCGCGGCGAGATCCCGCACTGGGGGATCGACCTGGTGGAGCCGTCGGAGCGCTTCGGGGCGGGGCGCTGGGCACGGTACGCGCGGGAAAAGGTGGCCGAGATCCGCGCGCGCGGCCGCGTGCCGATGCTCGTCGGTGGGACCGGATTTTTTTTGCGCGCCCTGACGCATCCCATCTTCGGCGAGCCGGTGCTGGACCCGGAGGCCCGCGCGCGGGTAACCCGGATGATGGAGCGGATGGACGACGCCGAGCTCCTGCGCTGGCTGGCGCCGCACGATCCGGAGGCGGCGGAGAGGCTGAGCCGCGGCGGAGGGCGGCAGCGGCTGATGCGGGCGCTGGAGGTGGCGCTCCTCACGGGCCGCTCGCTCACCTGGTGGCAGCGCAACTCGCCCCCGGGGGCCCCTCCGATGGAGGTGCTCCCGGTGGTGCTGGAGGTGCCGCGCGACCGGCTGTACGAAGGGATCAACCGGCGCATGACGGAGATGGCGGAGGCGGGGCTGGAGCAGGAGGTGCGCGCCCTGGTCGCCCGCTACGGCGAGGCGGCGCCGGGGCTGAACGCGCACGGGTACGCGGAGCTGATGCCGTACCTGCGCGGCGAGCGGTCGCTGGAGGAGGCGCTGGAGCTGGCCCGCAAGAACACGCGCGACTACACGCGCCGCCAGCTCACATGGTACCGCACCCAGCTCCCCCCGCGTGCCCTCTGGCTGGACGCCACCCGCCCCCGCGGCGAGCTGGCGGACGCCATCGTTTCCGCGTGGCGCGAGCGGACCGGCGTGGCGTAGACGGTGCGCGGCGGAGCGGGGGAGGGCACGGGCGGCCACGTGGGGCCGCTGCTACGACGTTCGGTCCGTGGTGCAGGGATCGGCGGGCACGGGCGCGATGAATCGCGCCCTACGGTTCGGCGCGGCGGGCGGCGGTCGAGGCAGGGAAAGGGTGGGCGATGGAATCGCGCGCCTACAATGGATGCGGACCCGGCAAACTGGGCACTTGGCACTCGGCACTAGGCACTGCCTTCATGAAAATCGGCATCACCTGCTATCCGACCTACGGCGGGTCCGGGGCCATCGCCACGGAGCTGGGGATCGAGCTGGCGCGGCGCGGGCACGAGATCCACTTCATCTCGTACGCCCAGCCCTTCAAGCTCCCGCACTTCATGGAGCGGGTCTTCTTCCACGAAGTGGAGATGAGCCGCTACCCTCTGTTCGAGCACAACAACTACTCGCTTTCGCTGGCGGCGATGATGCACGAGGTCACGCTCAGCCACGGCCTGGACCTGCTGCACGTGCACTACGCGATCCCGCACGCCACCTCCGCGTGGATTGCCAAGGAGATGCTGGGGTCCAGCCACCCGCTCCGCATCGTCACCACGCTGCACGGCACGGACATCACGCTGGTGGGGCAGGAAAGGTCGTTCGGCGAGATCACCCGCTTCTCCATCCTCCGTTCCGACGGGATCACCGCCGTCTCCGACTACCTGAAGCGCGAGACGGTGGACGCGTTCGCGGTGCCGGAGGAGCGCATCGAGGTCGTGCCCAACTTCGTGGACCCCAAGCTCTACGACCGCGGCAAGCTCCCCTGCCACAAGCAGTCGTTCCTGCGCGACGGCGAGAAGATGGTGGTGCACGTCTCCAACTTCCGCCCCGTGAAGCGGGTGCGCGACGTGGTCAAGATCTTTTCGCGCATGGCGAAGGAGGTCCCTTCGCGCCTGGTGCTGATCGGCGACGGCCCCGACCGGCCCGAAGCGGCCGACGAGGCGGCGCGGCAGGGTGTCACCGGTCGCGTACTGTTCCTGGGGAAGCAGGACTCGGTGGCCGAGCTCCTGGCTTGCGCGGACCTCCTCCTCCTCCCCTCCAGCAGCGAGTCGTTCGGCCTGGTGGCGCTGGAGGCGATGGCGAGCGGCGTCCCGGTGGTCGCGTCGAACGCGGGCGGGCTTCCGGAGGTGATCGAGGACGGGGTGACCGGCTTCCTTGCCCCCATCGGCGCGGTGGAGGAGATGGCGGAGGCGGGCGCGTCGATCCTGGCGGACGGGAAGCGGTGGAGGAAGATGAGCGCGGAGGCGCGCCGCTGCGCCGTGGAGCAGTATGGCGTGGACGTCATCATCCCCCAGTACGAGCGCTACTACGAGCGCATCCTGGGGCGCGGGGCCGCCCCGGCGCACGCCGAGCCCGTGGCGCACGCCGCCAGCGCGTAAATACCCACACAGCATCACGATGCCACTTTCCGCCGAAGCGCTCTCGCTGATCCAGGCCGCCCTCGACGAAGACGTCGGTCCGGGCGACTTCACCACGCTGTGGACGGTGCCGGAGGGCCGCCGCGCCGAGGCCCGCATCGTTGCCAAGTCCCCCGGGGTGGTCGCCGGCTCGCGGATCGCGGCCGAGGTCTTCCGCCGCCTCGATCCCTCGCTCCAGGTGGAGGTCGCCGCGCCCGACGGCACCGCGCTGGAGCCGGGCGACCTGGCGATGCGAGTGGCCGGCTCGGCGCGTTCGATCCTGACCGCGGAGCGGACGGCGCTCAATTTCATGCAGCGCCTGTCCGGCGTGGCCACGGTCACGCGGCGCTACGTGCAGGCGGTGGCGGGGACGGGGGCGCGAGTCATCGACACGCGCAAGACGACTCCGGGAATGCGCGCGCTGGAAAAGGATGCCGTTCTGGCGGGCGGCGGCACCAACCACCGCCACGGCCTGCACGATATGGTGATGATCAAGGACAACCACATCGCGGCCGCGGGCGGGATCACGGCGGCGGTGGATGCGGTGCGCGCCCGCAACGACCGCGGCCTCGCCGTCGAGGTGGAGACGACGAACCTGGAGGAGGTGCGCGAGGCGCTCGCGACCGGCGCCGACCGCATCATGTTCGACAACATGCCGCCTGAGCTTATGCGTCAGGCCGTGGAGTTGGTCCGCGCGGCCGGCGAGCGCCGCCCCGAAACCGAAGCGTCCGGAGGGATCACGCTGGACACCATCCGCGCCGCGGCGGAGACGGGCGTGGACCTCATCTCCGTGGGTGCGCTTACGCACTCCGCGCCCGCGCTGGACCTGTCGCTCCAGCTCCGCGCGCTGGACGGGTGAACGAGCGCGCGGAGCGGTGGGAGGGCGCCACGGCGACGGAGCTGGCGGCGCGCTGGGGCGTCCCTGCCGTACACCTCTTCCATACTGTTGGCTCCACCAACGATGAGGCGCGCGCCCTGGCCGACGGCGGCGCGCCGGCGGGGACGGTGGTCCTCGCGGAGGACCAGCTCGCGGGCCGCGGCCGCGGCGGCCGGGGGTGGGTGTCGCCGCCGGGGCTAGGGATCTGGATGACGGTGGTGCTGCGCCCCGCCACCCTCCCCGCGCCGGGGCTCCTGCCGATCCTGGTGGGTCTCGCCGCGGCGGAGGCGATCGACGACTTCGTGCGCCCGGCGCGCGCGCAGGTGAAATGGCCCAACGACGTGCACCTGGCCGGCCGCAAGGTGGCCGGCATCCTCTGCGAGGGCGCGTGGGAGGCGGACCGCCCCGGCGCGGTGGTGGCGGGGATCGGCATCAACTGCGGCCAATCCGGCGGCGACTTCCCGCCTGAGCTCCAGCCCGTGGCCACCTCGCTCCGCATCAGCGCAGGCTGGGCGCCGCCGCGCGCGGAGGTGGCGGGCTCCATCGTGCGCACCATCCTGCGCCTGGCCGGCAACCCTCCCGCGCAGCTCGGCGGCGCGCTGCTGGACGCCCTGCGCGGCCGCGACGCGCTCGAGGGGAGGGCGGTGGTCGTCACCGGCGCCACCCCTGTCACCGGCACCGCGTTGGGGGTCAGCCCCGCCGGCGCCCTCCTCGTGCGCTCCGATGCCGGCGTGCTGCGCACCGTACGTTCCGGCACCGTGCGCCTGGCCTGACGCTGTCCGACCTGAAAAACAACAGCCATGCAGTTGGCGTTGCGGCACCCGCGCGCAGCCGGGTACTTTGCAGCTCCAATCCGCCACCGAGGACGCACGATGAAGCTGCAGATCCACGGGGACACGCACGTCCCCGGCGACAAGTCCATCACGCACCGCGCGCTGATGTTCGCGGCGCTGGCCCACGGCGAGAGCCGCCTCTCCGGCCTCTTGCCGGGCGAGGACTGCCGCAGCACCGCGTCCGTGCTGCGCGCGCTGGGGTGCTCCATCCCTGAAATCCCCCAGGACGGCTCGGAGATCCGCGTGACGGGCCACGGCGCGGGCGAGTGGCGGCGCCCGGAGGTGGAGCTGGACTGCGGCAACAGCGGGACGACGGCGCGGCTGATGATGGGGCTCCTCGCCTCGCGCCCCTTCGCCGCGACGCTCACCGGCGACGAATCGCTGCGCGGACGGCCGATGCGGCGGGTGACGGCGCCGCTGCACCAGATGGGCGCGCACTTCAACGAAGCCGGCGAGCCGGACCGCCTCCCCATCGAGATCGTGGGCGGGCCGCTCCGCTCTCTCGACTACGCATCGCCCACGGCGAGCGCGCAGGTCAAGAGCGCGATTCTGCTCGCGGGCCTCACCGCGGGCGTGCCGGTCAGCGTCACCGAGCCCAACCTGTCGCGCGACCACACGGAGCGCATGCTCGCCGGACTGGGCGTGCACCTGCAGGCGTCGCAGGTGGAGGGCGGATGGCGCGTGGCCGTGCCCGCGCACCAGCGGCCGCTCCCCGCGCTGGACCTGCGCGTGCCGGGCGACCCATCCTCCGCCGCCTTTCTGGCCGCGCTCGCGCTGATGGCGGGCGAGGGCGAGCTGGTGATCCGCGGCGTGTGCGTGAACCCCACGCGCACCGGCTTCTTCACCATCGCCCAGCGTATGGGCGCGCAGATCGAGCGCAGCAACGAGCGCACGGAGGGCGGCGAGCCCGTCGCGGACCTGGTGGTGCGCCCGTCCACCCTGCGCGGCACCCCGGTCGGCGGCGGCGCGGTGCCGGCGGCGGTGGACGAGATCCCCATCCTGGCCGTCCTCGCCGCGCGCGCGGAGGGGGAGACGCGCATCGCGGGCGCCGGCGAGCTGCGGGTGAAGGAGACGGACCGCATCGCCGCCATCGCCGACAACCTGCGCGCACTCGGTGCCGACGCGGAGGAGCTGGAAGACGGGCTGGTGGTGCGCGGCTCCGACAGGCCGCTCGCCGGGCGCGTCAAGACGTACGGCGACCACAGGATCGCGATGGCGTTCGGCGTGCTGGGCGCGTTCCCGGAGAACGAGGTGGAGATCGACGACCCCGCGTGTGCGGCGGTCAGCTTCCCCGGCTTCTTCGAGCGCCTGCAGGAGCTCACGGGATGACGCAGCCGAAGCTCAACCGCCCGGACGGGATCATCATCGCGCTGGACGGCCCCGCGGGCTCGGGGAAGAGCTCCACCGCGCGCGCCGTGGCCGAGCGGCTGGGGTACCGGCACCTGGACTCGGGCGCCTTCTACCGCGCGCTCACCTGGGCCGCCCTGCGCGCCAACATCCCCGCCGACGAGTGGACGGCGCTGACCCCCGAACAGCTCGACGCGCTGGACGTGCACGGCGCGCCGGAGGGTCGCAGCTACACGCTCACCGTCAGCGGCTGGGACGTGTCTGATGCGATCCGCACCCCCGAGGTCAACGCGCACGTCTCGCGCATGGCGGCCGTCCCCGCGGTGCGCGAGTGGCTGATGGACGCCCTGCGCGAGGCGGGGGCGCGCGGCGGGCTGGTGGCGGACGGGCGCGACATCGGCACCGTCGTCTTTCCCGACGCCGAGCTCAAGGCGTACCTGGTGGCCGCCCCCGAGGAGCGCGCCCGGCGCCGCCTGCGCGAGCAGGGCTGCGGCGACCCGTCGGCCGAGAACGTCCGCGCGGAAGCCAGGCGCCTGCTGGGCCGCGATGAGATCGATGCGGGGCGGCCGGTGGCGCCGCTGGCCGAGGCGGCGGACGCGGTGAGGATCGACACCACCGCCCTCAGCTTCGAGGCGCAGGTGGAGGCGGTGGTGCGGCTGGCGAGGGAGAGGGCCGGGGGTTGACCGAAGGGGCGGAAACCCGTATCTTTTCACGTTTTCCGGGGAATTTCCGCCCCGATCGTCCATCCACCCCCAACACTCCGTCGCGCCGCTCGGTTTCAGGGCACGGCCGGAAGGCACCGGGAGACCCAGCCACACATGGCCGACCAGACCCAGCCCGAGCAGTACCAGCCGGACGAAGACGAGAACAGCGGCGGCCTCGCCACCGCGGTCGGCAACTTCGTGCGCGGCTTCAGCACCCTTACGGTCCAGCAGGTGGCGGACCGCGCCCGCTCGCTCAACATCCGCGCCGACCTCTACGACGAAGAGGAGTACTCCGACGAGGAGTACGAGGCGATGCTGGAGATGTACGGCGATACCCTCACCAACATCGAAGAGGGTGAGATCGTCAAGGCGCGCGTCCTGCGCGTGACCGACAAGGCCGTCATCCTGGACCTCGGCTTCAAGAGCGAGGGCGCGGTCGGCCGCGACGAGTTCAAGGACCCTGACTCGCTCCAGATCGGCGACGAGGTCGAAGTCTTCCTGGAGAACCTGGAAGACGAAGACGGCGTCGTCGTGCTTTCCAAGAAGAAGGCCGACTTCCTCCGCGTGTGGGAGCAGATCCGCGTCGCCTACGAGAACAACGAGGCCGTCGCCGGCATGCTCACGCGCAAGATCAAGGGCGGCGTCACCGTCGACCTCATGGGCGTGGACGCGTTCCTGCCGGGCTCGCAGATCGCGCTGCGCCGCGTGCCGAACATCGAGGACCTGATCGGGGAGACGTACGACTTCCGGATCATCAAGCTCAACAAGCGCCGCCGCAACATCGTGGTGTCGCGCCGCGTGCTCCTGGAGGCCGACCGCGAGATCAAGCGCGAGCGGCTCAAGAAGGAGCTCGAGGTGGGCCAGGTCCGCAACGGCGTGGTCAAGAACATCACCGACTTCGGTGCGTTCATCGACCTGGGCGGCATGGACGGCCTGCTGCACATCACCGACATGTCGTGGGGCCGCGTCGGCCACCCGACCGAGGTGGTGTCGATCGGCGCCGAGCTCGAGGTCAAGGTGCTGGACATCGACTGGGAGCGCGAGCGCCTCTCGCTGGGCCTCAAGCAGCTCCAGGCGTACCCCTGGAAGGACGTGGACAAGAAGTACCCGGTCGGCGCCCGCGTGCGCGGCCGCGTGGTCTCTATCACGAACTATGGCGCCTTCGTGGAGCTGGAGAAGGGCGTCGAGGGGCTGGTGCACATCAGCGAGATGAGCTGGACGCGCAACGTCCGCCACCCGTCGAAGATCGTGTCGCTGGGTGACGAGATCGAGGCCGTGATCCTGAAGGTGGACGTCGAGGGCGAGAAGATCTCCCTGGGCATGAAGCAGATCGAAGAGGATCCGTGGCACGCGCTGCCGGTGAAGTACCCGGTGGGCACGCGCCTCAGCGGCAAGGTCCGCAACCTCACGTCGTTCGGCGCCTTCGTGGAGATCGAGCCCGGCATCGACGGCCTGGTGCATATCTCCGACATGAGCTGGACCAAGCGGATTCAGCACCCGTCCGAGGTCGTCAAAAAGGGCGACGACGTGGACGTGGTGATCCTGGGTGTGGACGCCGAGAACAAGCGCATCTCGCTCGGCCTCAAGCAGACCATCGAGGATCCGTGGGACGAGCTGGCGCAGCGCTTCTACGCCGGCCAGGAGATCAACGGCACCGTGTCGCGCCTGCAGGACAAGGGCGTGGCGGTGGACCTGGGCGACGACATCGAGGGCTTCGTCCCCGTGTCGCAGCTGGGCGTCACCGGCCTGCAGAACCCGGCCGACGTCTTCGCCGAGGGCGACGAGCTGGAGATGCGCGTCACCGAGGTGGACGCGCCGAACCGCCGCATCGTCCTCGAAGTGACCCGCGTTCCCAAGTTCGAGGGCGGTCAGCCGGTGCTGCCGGTCCGCGACGAGAACGAGGAGAACGCCGGCGACGACACCGGCGACCTCTCCGAGGACACGCCGGTGGCGACGGACGCGGAAGACACCGAGTAAGCAGCAAGTCCCACACAGAGGCACAGAGGCACAGAGAAAGAGCGCTTTCCTCTGTGCCTCTGTTTCATCGTGCGATCCCGCATTCCAGACCAGACGCCAATGTTTCGCCAGATTTTCGCGCTCACGCTCCTCCTGCTCTCCGCGTGTGCGTCCACGGCGCCGGGTGCGCGCGTGCCCGTTTCCACACTGCCCGTGGACAGCTCGCGCGTGTACGATGTGTCGGAGGTGACCACGAAGCCGCAGCTAAGCAACCGCGCCGCCGTTGCGAGGGCGCTGGAGACGAACTACGCGAACGCTGCACGCACCGCGGAAGCCGAGGGTACCGTGACGCTCCGCCTGGCGATCGATACCCAGGGGGTGCCGGGCAGCATCACTGTGGTGAGAAGCACGAATCCCGACTTCACCCGCGCCGCGATCAACGTCATCCGATCGATGCGCTTCACCCCCGCTATGCTGAACGGCATGCGTGTAGCCGTTCGCATTGAGCTCCCGGTAACCTTCAGCCCGTCTCCCTGAAGCTGTAGGGGGGCAGCGCTGTCCGCATTTCCCGGGTAGTCGGCGTGGCGATCAGCGGGTTCTTGGTCGAGGGCGAGGGCACGACCTCGTCCCTCCCTTGACTTGATCTCTGCCGCCGTTGTGCCCCGATGTGAGCATATTTGCTTTTTAAGAACTTTATTTTTACCATTTCTGTGGCCACGGGTGCGAGGCACGACCCGGCTACTCACCTTACATCAGGAGAGACGATCGTGAGAGCGAGACATGCGGACTGTTGGCCGCCCTGCTCCTCGCGGGTGGAGCATCTGGCTGCACAGATGGATCTACCGTTCCAGACATGAAAAACGCGCAGGCAGCGCCGGACGGCGCGCCGGTGTACAAGGCGAAGCCCGGCACGGCGATCCGCGACCGGTACATCGTCGTGATGAAGAACGGGGCGGGCGATGCGCCGGCGCTTGCGCGGCAGGTGATCGCCACGCACGGAGGGGAGGTGCACTACACGTACACCCACGCACTTCGCGGCTTCGCGGCCACCCTGCGCCCCGCCGCCGTCGACGCTCTGCGCCGCAATCCGCAGGTGGCGTTCGTGGAGGAGGACGGGATCGTGAAGGCGAGCGCCACGCAGTACAACGCGCGCTGGGGGCTGGACCGCATCGACCAGTGGGTGGACGGCAACTACGACTACACGGCCACCGGCTCCGGCGTGCGCATCTACGTGCTGGACACGGGCATCCGCTACGATCACGTGGAGTTCGGGGGCCGCGCGTCCGCCGGGTACGACGCGTACGGCGGCACCGGCGCCGACTGCACGGCCACGGCACGCACGTAGCCGGCACCGCGGCGGGGAGCACCTACGGTGTGGCCAAGGGGGCCAGCCTGATCTCCGTCCGCGTGCTCGACTGCAACGGCTCGGGCGCGTGGAGCGGCGTCATCGCGGGCATCGACTGGGTCACGCAGTACCACGTGAAGCCGGCGGTGGCGAACATGTCGCTGGGCGGGGGCGGCAACACCTCGGTAGACGCCGCGGTCGGCAACTCGATCAACGCGGGTGTGACGTATGCGGTCGCGGCGGGGAACGACAACTACGACGCCTGCTCCTACTCGCCCGCCCGCGCTCCGGCGGCACTCACGGTGGGGGCCTCCACGTCTTGGACGAGCGGTCGTATTACTCCAACTACGGCCGCTGCCTGGACCTGTACGCACCCGGTTCGGGCGTTGCTTCGGCTTGGCACACCAGCAGCACGGCGACGAACACCCTCAACGGCACCTCGATGGCGGCGCCGCACGTAGCCGGCGCCGCGGCTCTATACCTGCAGGCCAATCCCGCCGCCGCACCGTCCACGGTGGCGTCGTCCATCGTGAACTCGGCGGCCCCGGACGTGGTGATGGGCGGGGGCACGGGAGCGCCCAACAACCGGCTGGTGAACTCCAACCTGACCGGCTACTCGCCGCCGCCGCCGTTTCCGCCGCCGTCCACGCCCAGCGTTCAACTCGACTGCTACCCTTCGGGATTCACTGGCTATCTCGACTGCTATGCATCCGCATCGGGCGGTACGGGCAGCGGGTACGAATTCACCTGGGCGAATGCGCCGGGATCGGGCGGATCTAGTTACGCGCTTGTCGAGTGTCCTCAAATCTTTCGGCGCTTCGGTGGATGTGCACGTGACGGTGCTAGATAGCGGCAGCTCGGGGGCGAGCACATCCAAGATGGTTTCGTGCGAAACTGGGTCGGGCTGATTCGGCGCGTCAGCCACCGCGGTTCCGCACGGGCGTACGGGATCGAGCCGAGCGGCATCGGGTGATGCGCGAGGGGGCGGGGAGCGAGATGCTCCGCGCCCCCTCGCGGGTTTGTGGCCCCCCTGCCTGAGTGCCGCGACACCCGTAGGTCCGCGATTCATCGCGCCCGTGCCGTCGCCGCTCGGCGAAGGCCTTCTTCTGACGTGCCGCCCCGGACCGGGACGGGTTTGCGAGGGAACAACTCGCGCATCAGATTCCGGCCGGTAGTCGAGAGGAACGCCGATCCCTCGTCCGTCTTGTCGCGCAGAGCAGCGGTGCCCGTTCGAAGCCTCCGCCATCGACGTCGTGTGTGCGATGCGCATCAGCGCCGCGCAGGTGAAGGGCGTACCGGTGCGCGTGCGCAGCGAGCTTCCGATCACGTTCCGCCCGCAGCGCTGAGGCGACGCCAGCGACGTCACAACCTCCCCTGGAGCCACGCCGATGCGCTTGCCGATCAGCCTCGCATTCCTCGCCCGCACGGCCTACCGCGCCTGCGGGTGACACGGGGGAGCGGGCACAGCGAGTTCGACGCGTCGGCGATGGTGGTGATGAGCGCCGCCCGCTTCACGCCGGCGCGTCACCGCGGGCACCGCGTGAGGGTGCTCTCGAGAACACCGGTCACCTTCAGGGCGATGTAGTTCCGGGTTCAGGCGTGCGGTCCGTGCGCGGCGAGAGGCGGCGCGCTAGATTGCCGCCGCCCCGCATGGGGGCCGAACCGATCACCCGCAGACAATGGACGCGCGGCGGATGTCGATGCGACAGAAGCTTGAACAGCTGGAGGAGCTCCGCAGGCAGGCGGAGATGGGCGGCGGCGCCAAGCGCATCCAGGCGCAGCACGAGCGCGGGAAGCTGACGGCGCGCGAGCGGCTGGACGTGCTCCTGGACGAGGGCTCGTTCGTGGAGCTGGACCGCTTCGTCGTCCACCGCGCCACCGACTTCGGGCTGGACAGGGAGAAGTACCTGGGCGACGGCGTGGTGACCGGGTACGGCACCATCCACGGCCGCCTGGTCTACGTCTTCTCGCAGGACTTCACCGTGTTCGGCGGATCGCTGAGCGAGGCGCACGCGGAGAAGATCGTCAAGATCATGGACCTCGCGCTCAAGAACGGCGCGCCGGTAGTGGGGCTCAACGACTCGGGCGGCGCGCGCATCCAGGAGGGGGTCGTGTCGCTGGGCGGCTACGCGGACATCTTCCTCCGCAACACGCTGGCCTCCGGCGTCGTCCCGCAGATCTCGGCGATCCTGGGGCCGTGCGCGGGCGGGGCGGTGTACTCGCCCGCCATCACCGACTTCATCTACATGGTGCAGGGGTCGAGCTACATGTTCGTCACCGGCCCCAACGTGGTGAAGACGGTGACGCACGAGGACGTGACGATGGAAGAACTGGGCGGCGCGGCCACGCACGCGGCGAAGAGCGGGGTGGCCCACTTCGCCGTCAAGAGCGAGGTGGAGTGCCTCCACAAGATCCGCCACCTCTTCGAGTTCATCCCGCAGAACAACCAGGACGACGCCCCGCGCCGGGCCACCGAAGACCCCTTCGACCGGGCCGACGAGGAGCTGCTGGACGTGGTGCCGGACAACCCGAACAAGCCGTACGACATGCACGACGTCATCCGCCGCGTGGTGGACGACGGCGAGTTCTACGAGGTGCACGCGGACTACGCGGGGAACATCCTCTGCGGCTTCGCGCACGCGGGCGGCCACTCCATCGGCATCGTGGCCAACCAGCCGGCGGTGCTGGCGGGGGTGCTGGACATCGACGCGTCGGTGAAGGCGGCGCGCTTCGTCCGTTTCTGCGACTCGTTCAACATCCCCCTCCTCACCTTTGAGGACGTGCCGGGCTTCCTCCCGGGCGTTACGCAGGAGCACGGCGGCATCATCCG
>JAUJMI010000059.1 GCA_030446945.1 Longimicrobium sp.
GCCCGCCCGCTCACCGAAGCAGACATCGAACTCGTCCTGTCCTCGTTTCGAGGTCGCTACGCTCTTCGCGACCGCGCTCTATTCCTTACCGGTCTGCGCACCGGCTTCCGCATCTCCGAACTCCTTTCCCTCCGCGTGGGCGATGTAGTCCGGCACGGGCAGATCACCGACTGGGTGTCTGTCCAGCGCCGCCACATGAAGAAGAAGACGGAGGGTCGCACGGTGCCCCTCCACGCCCAAGCCAAGGAGGCGATCGCCCTCTGGATAGCCGAGATGGAGGTCAGCGGCGCGACATCGACCGAGACATACCTCTTCCGTTCACGGAAGGGGAAGAACCGGCCGATCAGCCGCAAGAGCGCGTGGGCGATTCTCGATGGGCGCTATCGCGACAATGGCCTTGCAGGCTGCCTCGGAACACACGCCATGCGGAACAGCTTCGCAAAGCGGGTACACGAACTACTTGGCCGCGACCTTGTGAAGACGCAGCGTGCGCTGGGCCACAAGAATGTCGGCTCGACCGTGAGCTACCTGAGCTTTTTGCAGGAGGAGATCGATGCCGCCATCCTCGCCTGATTGCTCCGCCGCGAATCGGACCTGTTAGGTGATCGTCGTATTCACGTCATCCTGCCACGAATCCCAGCTGAATCGACCGCAGGCACAATCGCGCGAGCAACTTGTCTGAGTAAATTGTCTGCCTGTGACAACCACGATCCCCAAGTTGCGCTGCATGCCAGAGTGTATATTATTGTTGTAACCTCAACTGGGGAGGCACGATGATCAAAGAGACCACGTTGCGGCAGTATGGAGGGTCGTTGGGGACCACCCTGCCGAAGGCGATGACCGACCGCCTCAACCTCGCGGCGGGTGACTCCGTGTATGTTGTAGAGACGGAGGGTGGCATCCTGATTACCCCGCATGATCCGAACTTCGCCCGGGCTATGGAGGCTGGTGAGCGGATCGCACGCCGGTATCAGAACGCACTGCGTGAGTTGGCGAAGTGACGGAGCCGATCTGGCTCGAACGACGTTGGGTGGATTCGCTGCACTTTCAGCAACTCGCGCGCTTCGGGGGGCTGCACGGAATTCGGGATGACGGCGCGATCGAATCTGCCCTGGCACGTGCGCGAAACCAGTGGGAGTACGGCGGCGAGCGCGACGTCCATCGACTCGCCGCCGCGTACGCGTTTGGCCTAGCACGGAATCACGGGTACAGCGACGGCAACAAACGAATTGCGTTCGTCGCGATGGCCGTCTTCCTTGATCTCAATGGGTGGGATCTTGTCGCGGATGAGGTGGATGTAGTGCGGACGGTTCTCGCGCTCGCGGCAGGCGAACTCGACGAAGGAGCGCTCACAAGCTGGATTCGCCGGCATGCCTACCCGGTTGGAGATGGCGCCGAACGCTAGAGGTTCTATCCGGGGCCGTGTGGGTCGCACCAAGAGTGGAGATACGCAAAGCGCGGACATGATCCTGGGCAGAATCACTCAAGGTGTGGCATTTCTGAGAGGTTAAGCAGGACCCGGGCACTCCGTGGCGCGCCGGGAATCCGTTCGATCAAGCCCAATTCCGCGAGCTTCACCACCATCTGGTGCACGGTCGGTGCGCTGACCTGGAAGTAGCGCTGCATATCAACTTCAGCGGGTGGCTGACCGTTGAGCTTTGTGTAGTAGTGAATGAAGGCCAAATACTGGCCCTGCTTGGGCGTGAACGGCACTCTCATTCGATACTCTCCTCGTGCGGAGTCCCCAGTAGCCGCCGAACGGTTCAGCTCAGGCGCGCGGCCGCGCCCGAACCGCGAGCAACTCGGCCGGCCGACGTTGTTTAGCGGCGCCCCTCGCCGCCACACCGACCAGCACGGTAGTCCCTGGGAGCGCATACGAAACCGTCCTCGGCCCAGAGGCCGCGGCCATGCTCGCGGGCTTCCGTGACTGCAGCACGGATCCGCTCCTCATGCCGCACGTTCGGAGGGTAGACGAGCGCCACCGCATATCCGGCGCGTGCCATTTCCTCATTGAGCATCCGGCCGTCTTGGTCGTAGGCATAGCCCAGGATCCGCCCGTACTGGTCCCGCTCGCGCACATCGGTCTCGAGCATCAGGCGCGCCCCGCGTCCGGCAAGGCGCCTCAGGGCGTCTCGCGCGGCGGCGCCGTGCGGCTCCTGCGCGAGCTCAGGCGTGTCGATGGAGAGGAGTCGAACGCGCGTCCCGTCCGAGCAGCGGAGCGTGTCGCCGTCCGGAACGGCCTCGACGGTGCAGGGAAGGCCCGGCTCGGGCGTACGGCCTGGCGGCTCCACCTCGTTTGGGCTCTCGCGTTGCGCCTCTGCGGGAGCACGCGGCTGGCCGGTTTGGTCAGGGTGGAGTTCAGGGCTCGGAGCGCCGCGCTGGGTCAACCACAGCGAGATCAGAATGACGACCAGCGGGAGGATCGCGAGTGGACCTCGCCGTCTTCTTTCGAAGCATGGACGTGGATCGTCGCTCAGAGGTGGATGGGGCACGACCCCTTGCTCGGCGGCAACAGCCGGGCCAGTCGTCGCGAACCAGACCCTTTCCTCTCCTGTCGCGTTCGATGGGACTGTGCCGGCAGGGTTCTGCGGCGCTCCTCGCAGGTACTCAGGCCCCTGCTAGATCCTCAGAATCCGCGCCTTGGCCGCTATCCCTGTCAGCTCCGTGAGCATACGGGCATACTCACCAATCTGCCGCTCGTAAGGCACGCGCCGGCGTTCCCACTCCTCATCGTCCACACGGTCGGTCTTCCAATCCACGATTCGCCACCCCTCGGGCCCCAGGCTGACGATGTCGATCACGCCCTCGGTGATCCGGACCACGCCATCCGCATCGCCGCGGCGCATCACGCTCTGCTCGCTCCGCGGATTGGCTCCGTCCGCGCAGAGCCAGCGCCACCCGTCGGACTCCAGGACGCGAGCCGGCAGAGCGGCAAGCTCCGTGGAGAGAGCCTCCTCAAGGTCCTCGTCGCGCGCGATCGCACGCACCATGGCTTGGAGGGAATCGCCCCTCCTCCCACGTGCCAGCGCCTCGATGGTGCGGTGGACAGCGCGTCCCCACGCGACGCCCAGCCCCGACGCACTGGGCTGCGCCGACGGGGATGCGTGGGCCTTGGCGAGCTCCGTGACCGTGCGGACTTCCGTCGACGGAGTGGCGGCTGCGTGGAGCCGCTCCGCCGCTCGGAGCGTCGCCTCCCGCAGAGAGGTCGCCGGCACTTCGAGCGAGAGCCGCCCGCCGGGAACGGTCTCCTGCATCGCCAGCACGGCCGCGTGCGCCTCGAGCTTCGGCCCGAGCGGACGCCAGGCGGAAGTGTCGGGACGTGGTCCCTTCTTGAGCGGGACCTCCGCCTGCGCCACCACGAGCTCCCGCTTCGCCCGGGTCGCGGCGACATAGAGGAGGCGGTCGCGCTCGGCCGCCGCGAAGCCGCGCTCCAGGTTCTGCATGTCGGCCCAGCCGCGAGGCTGGGCGAGGTCGACGTAATCCTGCCCGTCGCGGTAGCCGATGCACAGGCCACCCGCCGCCACTCCGGATGCGTCCCGCCAGATGTGGGCACGCGGATCCCAGAGCTTCTGGTCCAGCGGCGCGGCGAGGATCACCACCTCGCCCTCCAGCCCCTTCGCCTTGTGGAGGTTCATCACGCGGACGGCGTCCGTCCGCCCGGGCCGGAGCGGTGAATCGGCGGCCTCGGAGCCGAGCAACAGCTCCAGGTGCTCCATGGCGTCGGTGATTCCGCTGGCTCCGCCGGTGGACGCGCTGCGGAGCGCTTCCACCAGGTGGAGGAGCGCGCCCGCCCGCGCGTCGCCAAGCGTTTCCGAGGCGGCATGCACCAGGAGGCCGGTGTCGTCCAGGATGCGCTCCAGCAGGACGTCGGCGGGGTGACGCTGGGAGACGCGCCACCACGCGTGCAGCTGCGCGAGCGCGTGGCCGGCGGACGTGTCTCCCTCCGCGGGCGGGTGCGTGAGCGCGAAGCGGAGTCCGCTCCGTCTCGCCGTCCACAGGTCCGCGGGGCTCAAGCCGAAGAACAGCCCCTCCAGCGCGGCCGCGCACAGCACCGGGTTCTCCGGGTCCGCGACCGCCCGCAGCACCACCAGCAGCTCGTTCAGCTCGTACTCCCGCGGGAGACGCGCGCCGGTGGTGGAGACGGGGATGTTCCGCTCGCCGAGGGCGCGGGCATAGCACTCGATGGGTGCCCTGGTCGTGGTCAGCACCAGGAAGTCGCCGGGGCGCCTGCGGTCGCGCGCGATGCGTTCACCGATCCAGGACGCGACGAGCGCGGCGTCCGTCTCCAGGACGTCTTCCTTTCGCTTTCCCACCGGCTGCGCCACGTAGCGATATACGCCGTCGCCGGCGCGAGCTTCCGCAACGGTCTCCATCGGGCTGTACGGCGCCTGCTCGGCCGTCGCTTCCGCCGGGAACGTCTCCGCGAAGTGGGCGTTCACGAGCTCTCCCACGGCCTCCACCGAGCGGAAGTTGCGGGTGAGCGCCAGCACCGCCCCCTGCTGCTCCATGCGCCGCTTCACGGCCTCGTAGACCTGGATGTCCGCGCGGCGGAAGCGGTAGATGCTCTGCTTCGGGTCGCCGACCACGAACAGGCTCCCCGGACGCAGCTGGACCCGGGTCCAGTCGGCTCCCTCGGACGGGTGGGAGGCGAGGAGGAAGCACACCTCCGCCTGGATCGGATCGGTGTCCTGGAACTCGTCCACGAGCAGGTGGGCGTAGCGCTGGCCGAGCTCTTCGCGGACGGCCGGGTGCTCACGCAGAAGCCGCGCGCTCAGCAGCAGGAGATCTTCGAAGCCGAGCTGGCCGGTGGCATGCCGCTCGCGCGCGAACTCGGCGGAGGCGCGCTTTAGAAACCTCATGACCACGGGGTAGCGGTGCTCGCGCCAGCACCGGAGCAGCTCGGCGGCGGGACCCTGGAGGAAGGCGAGGAAGCTGGAGCCCAGCTCCTTTGCGTCCGCCTTCCCCTCCTTCGTGTCGCTCCACCGCTTCTGCACCACCTCGCAGTGCGACGCGGCGATCCCCTCCAGGACGGCGCAGAACGGGGCGAGCTCGCTCCAGTCGTCCACCCTGCCGCGGAACTCCAGGCGCCGGACGAGCCGCATGAGCTTGTCCCACCCGTCCGGCGGCTCCGCGGCGGGCATCAGGCGGCGCGCGCTGGCCAGGAGCTCAGCGAGCTTGTTCAGGCACGGCGCGCCGTCGGGAGCGTCGGACGGCCCGGTGTCGAAGCTCACGTCCGGGTAGGTCATCACCTGGGTGAATCCCTCGTAGAGGAGCTGCGGGTCGATTCCGACCATCGCCAGCGCGATCAGGTCCGGGTCATCCGTGCGCTTGGTCCGCTCCACCCAGCGCCGCCAGAAGCGCTGCGTGAGCTCCTCCCATTCCTGCTCGCTCACCTCCTGGAAGTTGGGGTCGAGACCTATTTCCAGGGGGCGCTCCCGGAGCAGGCGGCCGCAGAAGGAGTGGATGGTGCCCAGGAAAGTGCGGTCGAGGCCATGCAGCGCAACTGCGTACCGCACGCCTTCCTCGCTCCCGGCCGCTGCTTCGGCGACGGCCGCTTCCAGGCGCACCTGAAAGCGCTCGCGCAGCTCGTTCGCCGCCTTGCGCGTGAAGGTCACCGCGGCGATGCGGTCCACGGGCGTTCCGGTGCGCACGTGCTCGAGCATCCGTGCCACGAGTGCCGTCGTCTTGCCGGAGCCGGCTCCGGCTTCCACGAGCAGGTTCGTGGTGAGATCCGTGCGGATCCTGTCGCGCGCCTGTGAATCCCCCATCGGCGTGTTCATCATGCCTCGACTTCGATTTCGACCGCCGGACCTTCCCCGCGCCGGCGCAGCATCCCGGAATAGAGGGGGAGCCCCGCCGCATGGGTTTTCGCCCACTCCGCCCTTGGGGAATGGGTCTTCCCGAACCCCTCACGGGTCGTCCGGCAGATCGCCTGGAAGTCGCAGTACGCGCAGTCCGCGGAATCGGTGGTGGGGATGAATGCGCCGTCTCGCACGTGGTCCAGCAGCCCCGCGACGACCTCGCGTGCACCCTCCAGCTCGTTCGCCGAGTAGACGACCGCCTCATTGCCACCACGATCCGTGGGGAAGCGGTACTCGAAGCGCGAGACTGGCCGGCCACGCAGCGACCCGACGGCGGCCGCGTAGAGCGCGGGCTGCAGCTGCCGGCCGCCGTTATACGCAGCCGACTTGTCGTTGCGAGTATAGCGGCCAGACTTCCCCGTTTTGTAATCGATCACCTGCAGCGTCCCGTCCGGCCGCTCGTCGATCCGGTCGGCGCGCCCGCGGACGAGCAGGGTTCCGCCCTCACTGAACCGGTACACGCCGGGCTCGCTGCTTAAGCCGAACTCCATTTCGAACTCGGCCCAGGTGCCGTCGCCGGCGGCGAAGCCCTCGCGCTCCATCTGGAGAAACGCGAGTGCGGCCTGCCGCAGCTCCGCGGCCTCGCTGTCGAAGACCGCTTCACCCGGTGGAGGAAGCGCCTCGCGCCACCGCGTGATGACGTCGCCCGCAATGGCTAGCACGCGCTCGCGTGCTTCCGAGGCAGCCAGCTCCGCCTGGCGGCCCTGGTACTCGCGGGCGAAGAGCTCGAAGACCTCGTGCAGCAGATTGCCGCGCCCCAGTGCGTCCAGCCACCGCGCCGCATCGTACTCCGGGTCCTGCGGGGCGCGGAGCCCGAGCCCATACCGATAGAACCAGGCGAGCGGACACGCCGAGAGCTGCTCCAGCGCGCTCGGAGAGATCGCGCGGTCCGCGTGTGCGGCGGGATCCAGCGCGGCCACGGCGTCGGGTACCATGCCGTGATACGGGGAGATCTCCGGCTGCCGCGCGTATTCGATGGCCTCGAAGCCGGCCGCGAGCATCGGAAACCCTTCGCGTAATACCCCGCCGCCCGCCCGCAGCAGGGCGCCGTCGGCGAGTGCGTCTAGCCACACGTCGCGCCCGTCGAGCACGCCGCCCAGCGAGCCATCCGCGTCACGCGTGGGCACCGCGGACGCGGGGGGGCGAAGTGCGGTCCGGAGCGCCTCGTAGGAGAGCGACGGATCGCCCGTCGCAAGTCGCCATGCCTGGAGGATAACGGGCGAAGGCCCCGCCTCACGACCGTCGAGCGTGCCGCTCGTGGAATAGGAGAGCGTCACCCGTCCGCGCAGTGACGCCAGCGCGGCGCCCAGGATCCAGGCGGAGGTCTCCCGCCGCTCGCCCGATGTGGCGAGGCGGCCGTGCCCGATGACCCGGCGTGCGGCGTCCGGGAGGAGCGGGTCTTGGCGGTTCCCGCCGTTGGTGCGATCCGCGTCCAGACCGACGACGAAGATGCGGGCCCGTCCGGTGGCGCCGGCGTGCGCGAGGTCCGTGAGGTGGGGCATGCCGCCGGCCGCGCTCCACGGCTTCCGTTCGCTGGTGACCAGCGGCCAGGCGCGCAGGTCGGATAGCCCGTCTCGCAGCTCGGCGACCGCTGCCGAGAACCGGACTTCGGCTCCCTCCACTTCCGCAAGGAGCACGAGCCTCGACGAGAGCCGCTCCAGTGTCTGTGCTTCGGCCTGCCCATGGACGGGGACCAGCGCGAGATATCGGAGTGCAGCGCGTGCGAGGGTGGAGAGCGAAGTGCGCACCGGGCGTTCGCTCCCGCGCTCCGGAACGGCCGGCGTGCCGTCGAGGAGGTCCCGGAGCAGTGCCGCCAGGGCGGCGGTCACCGCGTTGCGTGACGCCTGGCGCTCGGCCAGCTCGTCCGCGCCTTCGTGTTCCCGTTGCGCGATGAAAGCAGCGTGGCCACCATGCTCCAGCCGCGCGAGTGCCGCGTCGTACCGGTCCCGTCCCCACCCGATCTGAAGCACGCGGAGCTCCCGTGCCAGCGCGGTCGAAGCGACGGACGGGTCACCGGGCACCGCGAGCTCCCCCGCTTCGAGGGCCTGGCGAAGCACGTCCGCGGGGAGGCCGTCCTCCAGCCATCGGATCCAGCGGTCCAGCGCGCGGCCCAGGCGGGTGCGCGCGAGCGGTATGCCGGCCAGCATCGTGGCCCCCAGCCCGAGTCGCTGACAGAGCGCGTCTAGGGCGATCCCGTACGTATCCGGATCCGTCGTGACGATCTCCACCTGGTCCCAGCGAAGACCTTCCGCCATCACGCGACGGCACACCTCGCGGAGCTCGTCCGACGGTGTAGCCGCCGCGAAGAAGTCGGTCTGGACCAGCGACGCCTTGATCGGGATCGCTTCAAGGTCCGGGAGCGGCGCCGCAGCGGCGCACGCGAGCGTCGAGACCTCCCCGCCGGGCTCACCGCTGGCGCCGATGACGTGGGTGCATTGGAGACCTACGGGGTGGTCTCCGCTTGCGAGCTGTGCTCCCCGCTCCCTCAACCGCGACAGCAGGGCGCCGGGCAGGCCGTGCGTGGACAGCGAGGGGGCCAGTGCGATCCGAGCGTCCGCCAGGGCAAAGCCGGCCTCCTGGTCGAAGGACTGGAGCGCGATGGCGAAGATCTCCGCAGGGTCGGCGAACCGCAGCTCGGCGAGCATCCGCTCGTATCGCTCCAGGACCGCAGGAAGGTCATGGGCTGGGGAATCCGGAGCGGCGCCGGCGCGCACATCGTCGGGCGAGACTCCTGCCGCGCGAAACTCCAGCAACGTATCCCGCAGAGCACGCCGGAACCCGAGACTCCCCGCGAGCGCGGCAAAGCGGTCGCTTACCTGTCCCGATTCGATGGCTGACTCCAGAGATCGGCCGATCACCGCGCCGATCTCCACGTCCCCAGCGATGTGGAGCCCCCGTTCGGAGAGCGGTACGAAGGCGATCGCTTCAGCTACCTTCCGGAGCGTTGTCGCCTCCCACCCGATCCATCCCCCGGTATGCCGCGCCAGGTTCAGCAGCAGCTCACGCCCGTAGTTGACATCCGGACCCACCAGGAGCTTCCGCTGGTGCGGGTGCGCTCGCGAGAGCTCCGCGAGCGAACACAACAGCCGCGACACGCCCGCCGGGGCGTGCGATTCCGCTCGATTGATCATGGGGGACAGCCGGGGAGGGAGGAGGTGCGCAGGCGCGAGGGTCAGCGGCGGGAGCGCGCCGGTGCCCGGAGCATCGCCTGATCAAATGTGTGGGATGAATATGCCTGAAGTAAGCGCCGGGATTTCTTCGGGGAGGCGGCACGGCGCGGGGGTCCCGGCGCGTGATGAGGAGGCACATACGGCGGGGAAGCCGGCAGGCTGCCGTCCCGCTCCAGGACCCGAGCCGGGAGCGGAATGGCGAACGATTTTACCGGAACTGGGCGCGGAACGCCTCCAGCTGGGCGCGCAGCTCCGCGACCTCGGCCCGCAGCTCCTCCACCGTCCGCTCCAGCGCCGCCACCCGGTCGTCCTCCACCGCGGCGCGGCGGGTGGGGACGGGCGGCTCTTCCGCGGTCGTGGGCGCATCGGCCTGCGGCTCGCCGCTCAGCAGGTGCGCGTAGCGGACTTCCTTCTGCCCCACGCGGCGCGGAAGCCGGGCGGCGAGCGGCTCCGGCTCCCGCGCGATTAGCGATTCCAGCACCCCCTCCAGGTCGGCCATGCCGGCGAACGGCTCCAGCCGCGCGGTGCGCGCGAACAGCTCTCCCGCCGTCTGCGGGCCGCGCAGCATGAGCACCCCCAGCAGCGCGAGCTCCCGCCCGCCGAGCTCCATCTCTTCGCGCAGCAGGTGCTGGTACTTGGTCACCCGCGAGCCCGCCGGCTGGATCTGCCGCAGCAGGCCGCGGCGGCGGAGCGCTACGGTCGCGGGGATCACCTCGTCCTCGGCGAGCCGCATGATCGGCTCACGGCTGGTCGTCTGGTTGCACGCCGCCAGGAGCGCGTTCAGGGAAAGCGGATAGTTGTCCGGCGTCGTGACCTCCTTCTCCAGGAGCGCGCCGAGGACGCGCACTTCGACGTCCGTGAGCGGGGGGTGCAACATCGGTCTCCTGTGTCCGAATCGTCCGGGAAACGTTCTTTCGTCCCACTCAGCGGATCGCGCGGATCGTGCCCGGCCGTGTCCGCCGCTACGCCGAAGCGCGTGGGCGGCCGCGGGGCACCAGCGCGTCCGCGATGCCGGGGAGAACGCTCCCGAGCTTCCCCTCCACCTTGGCCGCGGCCAGGTCGTCGGCGCGGGTGGGGCCGATGTTGACGATGGCGATGGGAACGCCTTCCTTGTCGGCGCGGTAGATGAAGCGGCGGCCGGAGTACACGGTGAGCGACGAACCGGCCACCAGGAGGACGTCGGCCTCTTCGAAGAGGCTCCATGCGTCCTGCACGCGCTCCGCGGGGACGTTCTCGCCAAAGAAGACGACGTCCGGCTTCACCACGCCGCCGCACGCCTCGCACGCGGGCACCCGGAAACTCTCCACCACAGATGCGGGAAGCTCCGCGTCGCCATCCGGCGCGACCTCGATCCCGCCGTCCCGCAGGCGATCCATCCACTCCGCGTTGAGTGACCGCAGCCGCTCCTGGTGCTCGTCGCGCGGGGTGATGCGGCCGCACGCCAGGCAGCGCACCGACGCCAGCGAGCCGTGCAGCTCCACGACGCGACGGCTGCCGGCGGCCTGGTGGAGCCCGTCGACGTTCTGGGTGATGATCCCGCGCACGATTCCGCCCTCCTCCAGCTGCGCGAGCGCATGGTGCGCCGCGTTCGGACGCGCGGACGCGATGCGCGCCCACCCGGCCGTGCTGCGCGCCCAGTAGCGCACGCGCGCCGCCTCGCTGCGCACGAACTCCTGGTACTGGACGGGGGTGCGGGTGCGCTGGATGTTCTCCGGGCCGCGGTAGTCGGGAATGCCGGACTCCGTGCTGCACCCCGCCCCGGCCAGCACCACGACGCGCCGGTCGCGGAGCAGGTCGAGCAGGGCGTCCAGTGTATTGAGGCCGGGAGGGCTGGATACGGCAACCATGGTGGATCGGGTTCTGCGGCCGGTGACGGGTCGAGGCGCTCCGGAGCGCCGCGTGGCTCATCCTGGTGCTCGCCATCGTGGTGATCGTCCTCTCGTTCATCTTCTGAGCGCGGGCCGCCCGCCGGTCCCGTGGATCGGCCACGGAACCGGCGGGGAGCCCCGCGAGCAGCGTCCCGCGGAGGATCACCCGCGCGGCGCGATCCTCCAGAGCTCTCCGTTCGCGCCGTCCGTGACCACGTAGAGCGCCCCGTCGGGGCCCTGGCGCACGTCGCGGATGCGCTGCCCCCGGTCCACCAGCAGGTGCTCCTCGCCGGTCACGCGCTCGTTCTCGATCTGCAGCCGCACCAGACGCCTGCTCGCCAGCCCTCCCACGAAGAGGCTCCCCCGCCACGCGGGGAAGGCCTGGCCGGTGTAGAACTCCGCGCCGGAAGGCGCGATCACCGGGTCCCAGTAATAGACCGGCTGCTCGAAGCCGGCCCGCTGGGTCACCGCGTCCTGGATGGCGGAGCCGGAATACTCCACGCCGTACGTCACCACCGGCCAGCCGTAGTTCTTCCCCTTCTCCATCAGGTTCACCTCGTCCCCGCCGCGCGGCCCATGCTCCACGATCCAGAACCGGCCCTGCGGGTCGAAGGTGGCCGACTGGATGTTCCGGTGCCCGAGCGACCAGATCTCCGGGAGCGCGCCGGGCCGCCCCACGAACGGATTGCCCGGGGCCGGCGAGCCGTCCGGCTGGATGCGCAGCGTCTTGCCAAGGTGGCTGTCGAGCTGCTGCGCTTGCGGGCGGGTCTCCAGCGCCGACCGCTCGCCCATGGTCACGTACAGCATCCCGTCGGGGCCGAAGGCGAGCCGCGAGCCGAAGTGCATGTTGTTGGCGTACGTGGGCCGCGTCCGCAGGATCACCCGCACCTGGTCCAGGCGCGTCCCGTCCGGCGAGAGCACGCCGCGCGCGACGCTGGTGCCGTTTCCGCCCTCCCGCGGCTCGGTGAAGCTCCAGTACAGGGTCCGGTCGGCCGCGAAGCCGGGGCTGAGCGCCACGTCGAGCAGGCCTCCCTGGCCGCGCGCGTCCACGGAGGGCACACCGGCGATGGGCGGGCCGACCTGGCCGGCGGCGGAGACGATGCGCATCCGGCCGGGCTTCTCCGTCACCAGCAGCGCCCCGTCGGGGAGCGGCTCCACGGCCCACGGTCTCTCCAGCCCCCTCGCGACCACCTGGACGTCGAAGGCCACGTCGGAGCGGATCCCGCACGCGCGTGTCTGCCCCGGGAAGGCGGGCCGCTGGCCGGCCGCGTTCGCCGCCCGCGTCTCCAGGGGCGTGCAGGGAGAGTTCTGGGGGGGGGTCTGGTCCGACGGGGTCTCCGCGGACGGCGCGGGGCTCGGCGTGCACCCCATCACGAGGGCGGACGCGAGGATGGATACGACAGGCACGACTCTCGGCTGGCGCATGGAACCTAGATTGATGGGTTCTTGGGAGTGCAAGACTTGATACTGAGAGACGGCCCATGCAAGAACGGTGCTGGCGAGGCGCACCCATGCAGGTGATCGCGCGGAGAACGCTGGAGAGTACC
>JAUJMI010000419.1 GCA_030446945.1 Longimicrobium sp.
GGTGCGCACCCCCGCCACCTCCAGCGCCGCTCGCTACGCCCGCATCGTGAACGAAAGCGGCGGCGGGCGTAGGCGGCACGCATCATCTCCCCCCAGATCGGCGCGGCGATGGTGCCGCCGAACGCGCCCGGGCCGATGGAGCGCGGCCGGTCGAAGCCCACCCACACCGCCGTCACCATCTCCGGGGTGTAGCCCACGTACCAGGCGTCGGCGCCGTCGTTGGTCGTCCCCGTTTTCCCCGCCATGGGGACGCGCGCGGGGAGCCGCGTGCGGGCCTCGCGCCCGGTGCCGCGCTCCGCCGCGTCGCGCAGCAGGTCGGTGGTGACGAAGGCCAGCGCGGGGGAGAGGGTGCGCACCCCGCGCCCGCGCCCGTCGTACACCACGCGTCCGCTGCCGTCCGCCACGCGCCGTACCAGGAACGGCTCCACCCGCATCCCGTTGTTGGCGAACGCCGTGTACGCCGCCGCCATCTCCAGCGGCGCCACCGCGCTCGCGCCGATGGCCGACGAGGGGTAGGGGTGCACCTGCGACCTGATGCCGAAGCGCGCCGCGATCGCCGGAAGCGTCTGCCATCCCAGCGTCTGCGCCAGCTGCACGGCGACCGTGTTGACCGACTCCACCAGCCCGTCGCGCACCGAGATCGGCCCGCGGAAGAGGCCGTCCGAGTTGCGCGGCGAGTACACCGCGCTGCCGCGCACGGCGATGCGGAGCGCGGTGTCCTCCATCATGGTGGCCGGGGTGGCGCCCTGCTCCAGCGCCGCGGCGTACACCAGCGGCTTGAACGACGAGCCCGGCTGGCGGCGCGCGGCCGTCACCCGGTTGAAGTGCGAGTCCTGGAAGCTCCGCCCGCCCACCATCGCCAGGATCCCGCCGGTGCGCGCGTCCACCGTAACGATGGCGCCCTGCAGGTAGGTGGTGCCCGTGGCGCTCGCGGTGCCCGCCGCCCCCAGGCGCGGGCCGCGGTACCACGTCTCGCGCTCGATGCGCGCCAGCCCGCGCACCAGGGCGCTGTCGGCGGCGTTCTGCGCGGCGGGGTCGATGGTGGTCCACACGCGGGCGCCGGTGGTGCCGTACTGCGGGCCCACGCGCTGCGCCAGGAACTGCTTCGCCTGCTCGATGGCCCACTGCGGGCGCGCCGCGTAGCCGTGGTTGGGCGCCAGGCGGATGGCGGTGCGCCTGGCGGCCGTGGCCTGGGCGCGGGTGATGACGTTGCTCTGCGCCATCAGGTCCAGCACCAGGTTGCGCCGCTCCAGCGCCCGCGCCGGGCTGATCTTGGGCGAGTAGACGCCGGGGCCCTTGGGGAGCGCGGCCAGCATCGCCGCCTCCTCGATGCTGAGCTGCGCCGCGCCCTTGCCGAAGTAGTGGCGCGCCGCCGCCTCGATGCCGTACCAGCCGTGGCCGAAGTAGATCCAGTTGAGGTACGACTCCAGTATCCTCTCCTTTCCGTGCCGCTGCTCCAGCTCCAGCGCCAGCCGCATCTCGCGCAGCTTGCGCTCGGCGGTCTGCTCCTGCCGGTTGACCCGCTCCGGGTACATCGCCCCGATCAGCTGCTGCGTGATGGTGGACGCCCCCT
The DNA here is from genome assembly GCA_030446945.1 of Longimicrobium sp. Classification (GTDB taxonomy): domain Bacteria; phylum Gemmatimonadota; class Gemmatimonadetes; order Longimicrobiales; family Longimicrobiaceae; genus Longimicrobium. The sequence continues at coordinate 1,574 of JAUJMI010000419.1, forward strand.
CCCGATCGCCCCCCAGCGTGTTGCGCAGCGCCCTCGCCACGGCGCGCGGGTCCACCCCCGCGTGCTCAAAGAACCTGCGGTCCTCCACCGCCACGAAGGCCATCGGCACGTACCTGGGCAGCGTGCGCATGGCTACCACCGTGCGCACCTGCGGCCCCAGCTCCGCGATCAGCGACCCGTCACGTGCGTATACGCGCGCGCTCTGCGTGGGCGCGCGCAGCGTGATCTCCTGCGCCCTCGCGGGGAAGGCCAGGAGCGCGGCCGCGGGGATCGCGAGCCGGAGGGCGCGGGTGAGGCGGTTGGCCATGGGATGTTCTGGTGGGGCGGCGGGTTGTGTGCGACCGGGGAATATAACGGAGGGGGCTCTCACCCGGCAGCTTACAGCTGCCACCCGCTCCCACAAACCGCCGTGGGAGAGGGGACTTTGGGCCGGCGCGTGGGGCGGATGCCTGGTAGGGGCGCGATTCATCGCGCCCGTGTCCGATGACGCACCGCCGCCCATCGCGCACACCCAGCTCTCGCAGGGTCAGCGAGGTGAAGAGCGGGGTGGGCGCCCTACTGCGTGGTGCTGGCGGTGGCGGTCGCGGGGAGGAGGCCCTTGCCGGTGTAGCGCTGGCCGCCATGATGGCGGGGGCCCAGCACGCGTTCGCCGTAGCCGTTCTCCGGGTCCTTGCCGCGGCGCAGGGCGCGCTGCACGGCCACCTCGCCGCGGTTGTAGGCGATCACGGCAAGGCGCACGTCGCCGTCGAAGAGCTCGATCATGTTGCGCAGGTTGGTGAAGCCCACGCGCATGTTGGTGTCGGGATCCAGCAGCTCCTTGGGGGTGTCCACCTCGGGGTCGATGTCGGTGGCGGTGCCCAGCATCACCTGCGTGAGGCCGAGGGCGCCCATGTTGCCCGCGTCGGCGTCGAATACGCTCTCCACGCGGATCAGGCGGAAGGCCAGCTCGGGGTCGATGCGCTGGGCGACGGCGGCGCCGTAGATCTGGCGCGCCAGGGGGCGGGTGACGTTGTAGCGCTGCATCAGCCCGGTGATCTCGGCCTCCCGCCCCGTCTCCTTGATGACCGCGCGGCGCAGGTAGCGCGCCTCCACCCCGAGGGGCGGCTTGGGGAGAGGGGCGCCCACGTGCTTGAGCGTGTCCGGCGGGCCCGCGGGGGGGCGGAACACCGCCGCGACTCCCGAGGACTTGAGGGCGAGCGCCACCGCCCCCGGGATCACCAGGAGCGCGGCCAGCAGCAGCTTCCACCACGACCAGGCGGCGACCCGGCCGGTGACCTGCCTGGGTTGCTGACGGCGTTGTTCGATCATCCTGCCACTCCGGGTTGCGGCTTCACGGGCATCACGAGACGGGAAGGCGGAGGGTGAACGCGCTCCCCTCGCCGGGAACGCTCCTCACCGTGAGCTCCGCGCCCAGGAGCCGCGCCAGGTGGCGGCTCACCGAGAGTCCCAGCCCCGTGCCGCCCGCCGTGCGCGTCATCGGGTTCTGCACCTGCCGAAAGGGCTCCCAGATCTGCTCCAGGTACTCCGGCGCGATCCCCACCCCCGTATCCGCCACGCGGAACCGGACCTCGCCCGGCCCGCGCTCCACCGTGAACGACACCTCTCCGCGGTCGGTGAACTTGACGGCGTTCCCCAGCAGGTTGATGAGGATCTGCCGGAGCTTGCGCCCGTCCGTCACCACCTCGCCCTCCGGCGGGTCGCTGGTGCGGAAGCGGATCCGCTTGTTCCCCGCCAGCGGCTCGGCGATGGCCGCCACCTCGCGCGCCAGCTCGGCCAGCTCCACCGGCGCCAGCACCAGCGTCTCGCGCCCGGCCTCCATCCGCGAGAACACCAGGATCTCCTCGATGATGGAGATCAGGTGCCGCGTCGCCCGCCCGATGCGGTGCACGTGCTCCTGCGCCTCGGGGGCCACCTCCACCGGGATCCCCATCAGCAGGAGCTCCGCGTACCCCAGCACGGCGTTGAGCGGGGTGCGCAGCTCGTGG
>JAUJMI010000060.1 GCA_030446945.1 Longimicrobium sp.
GTCTGCTCCGCGAGCGCCTGCAGAACCGTCTGGCGGATCCACCACACGGCGTAGGAGATGAACTTCACCCCCTTGTCCGGATCGAACTTCTTGACCGCCTTCAGCAACCCTTCGTTGCCGATGCACACCAGCTCGGCCAGGCCCAGGCCGCGGCCCTGGTACTTCTTCACGTACGAGATGACGAACCGCAGGTTGGCGGTTACCAGCCGCTCCGCGCAGGCCTTGTCGCCGGCGCGCGCGCGGTGGGCGAGTGCTCTCTCTTCCGCCGGATCGTCGATCAGCGGGTACTTCTCCACGTCGTGCAGGTACTGGTCGAAGGAGTCGAGTGCCCGGGAGCTTAAGAACATGTAGGCTCGTTCCTTTCAAAAACAACGAAAGCAGCGACACCTCGTTGGTGTTCGAGGCGTGCTGCTTTCTGGTGACGCCCTCTAGGGCTGTCTCTGCGGGAGTCCCTTCATAGCGGGCGAATCTATGTTGTCAATAGGCGATTGTAAACCCCCTCGTGTGGACGGGGGAGCTACCGCCCCTAGCGGTGCACTCCGTCCACGGCCCAAGGGAGTGCGCATGCCGTTCATTCCGGCGCCGGCCCGAAGACCAGCGCGGCGTTGATTCCGCCGAAGCCGAAGGAGTTGGAGACCACGTAGCGAACCGGCCGCTCCGCCCCCTCGCCGGTGACGTACGGCAGGTCGCACCCGTCGCCCGGCGCCTCCAGATTGAGGGTGGGCGGGATCCAGCCGCGCTGGATGACGAGGGCGCTGATGGCCGCCTCCACCGCTCCCGTGGCCCCCAGGCAGTGCGCGTGGTACCCCTTGGTGCCGCTCACCGCCACGCTGTCCGCGTGCTCGCCCAGCACCGTGCGGATCACGCGGCTCTCCGTGCTGTCGTTGAGCGGGGTGGACGATGCGTGGGCGTAGACCCAGTCCAGCTCCTCCGGCCCCACGCCGCCCACCTGCAGCGCGCGGCGCATGGCGCGTACGGCCTGGGCCCCGTCCGGCCGGGGCGCCGTCATGTGGTGCGCGTCGTTGGAGGTGCCGAACCCCAGCACCTCGGCGTAGATGCGCGCACCGCGGGCTCGGGCGTGCTCCAGCTCCTCCAGCACCAGCACCGCCGCCCCCTCGGCCATCACGAAGCCGTCGCGCCCCGCGTCAAACGGCCGCGACGCGCGCTGCGGGTCGTCGTTGCGGGTGGACATGGCGCGGATGATGGCGAAGGCGCCGTAGCAGAGCGGGGCCAGCGGCGCTTCGACTCCGCCGGAGAGCACCACGTCCACTTCGCCGTCGCGGACCATCCGCCACCCGTCGCCGATGGCGATGGCGCCCGACGCGCAGCTCATCCCGTTGGTGGAGTTGGGGCCGGTCAACCCGAACTCGATGGCCACGTTGCACGACGCGGCGCCGTTGAACACCGCCAGCGCCAGCATGGGGTCCACCCCGCGCACGCCCTTGCCCACGTAGTTGGTGAACTGCGTCTCGCCGTAGGCCACGCCGCCCAGCGCGCTCCCCATCTGCACGCCCACGCGCTCGGGGTCCTCGCCGGCCGGGTCCAAGGCGGCGTCCTCCAGCGCCTGGCGCGAGGCGGCCACGGAGAACTGCGCGTAGCGCTCCATGCGCCGCGCGCGGTTGCGCTCCATGTACGTCTCGGGGTCGAAGTCGTCCACCTGCGCGGCGATGTGCGAGCGGAAGGGGGTCGGGTCGAAACGGCTGACGCGCCGCACGGCCGACTCGCGCTTCCGCAGCCCGTCCCAAACCCCCTCCACCCCGGTGCCGATGGGGGTGATGGCCCCGATCCCCGTGATGACGACCCGCCGCGGCGCCGGACGCCGGTCCTCTGAACGCTGAATCATGTGCTCGCTGCCTGGCGATGAAACGACGGCGCGGGGCGGCCTCCTTCTCCGTCCCGCGCATCCTGCTTTCCCGCTGTTACCCCGCACCCGGCGGTTCGTGCGTCACGGCGCTTCCACCGCCCTCTTGATCCCCGCCAGCGTGCGCGAGGCGACGTGGTGGATGAAGACGGGACCGATCACCGCGTCACCGATAACGCGCCGCGCGCGGTCCGGGAGGGGCCAGCGCGGGCCCGTCGCCCATTCGTGCACGATCTTCACGCGCGTGGTGCCGTCCGCAAGGCCGGTGAAGCTCCACTCGACGTCCATCCCGGTGGTGATGCCGTCCACGTGGCGGTAGAGGACGGAGGGGCGCGCCTCGTCCACCGTCATCTCCGACACCCACCACACGGGCCAGGGGAGCGGGCCGAAGTCGCGCCGCGCGGCCATCTCCACGCGCCCGGTGCCGAAACCTTCCTTGCGCTGGAAGCGCACCCAGCGGTAGTGCGGGAGCCACTCCGGCCACCGCTCCACGTCCGCGCCGAAGCGAAAGCAGCGCTCCGGCGCCGCGTTCATCACGATCTCGTCGATGGTAAGCACGTCAGCGCGGCATGAAGTCGGTGTCGTCCGCGATCTCGCGGCAGAAGGCCGCCATCAGGCGGACGGCGGCCTGCACGTCGTCCAGCGAGACGATCTCGTTGGGGGAGTGCATGTATCTGTTGGGGATTGAGATCACGCCCGTGGGGATGCCGCCGCGCTGCAGGTAGACCGCGTCCGCGTCGGTGGAGGTGAACTTGGGCGAGGCCTGGATGGTGTACGGGATCCCCTCTCGCTCCGCCGTCTCCGCCAGCCGCTCGAACACCATGGCGTGGACCGCGGAGCCGCGGCCCAGCACGGGGCCGCTTCCCAGCTTGTGCTCGCCCACCTGCTTCTTCTCGATCCCGGGCGCGTCGGTGCTGAAGGTGACGTCCACCACCAGCGCGACCTGCGGGTCCAGGTGGAAGGCGGATGTGCGCGCGCCCCCCCCGTGGTGGCCGATCTCCTCCTGCGTCGTCGCGACGGCCGTCACCTCGCAGCGGAGCCCGCCGGCGTCGCGGCCCAGCTCGCGGAGCGCCTCCAGCACCACGAAGGCGCCGATGCGGTTGTCGATGGCGCGCGAGGCGATCAGCCCGTTCCCCAACTCCACCAGCCGCGCGTCCACCACGCCGGGGTCGCCCACGCGGATGCCGCGCGAGGTGGCGTCGTCGCGGTCGCGCGCCCCCACGTCCACCCAGAGCTCGTTGAGCTTGGACGCCTTCTCCTTTTCCTCCGGCTTCATCAGGTGGATGGGCTTCTTGCCGACCACCCCCAGCACGTCGCCGCGGCGCGTGAGGAAGCGGATGCGCTGCCCCACCAGCACCTGCGGGTCCCATCCGCCGATCCCGTCGATGTAGAGGAACCCCTCTTCATCCACGTGCGTCACCATCACGCCGATCTCGTCGATGTGGCCCGCCAGCATGACGCGCGGCCCCGCCCCGCCGGCCGAAGCCAGCGAGTTGCCGTGGACGTCGGAGGTGACGCGCGCGCCGGCGGATTCGGCCTCGGCCCGCCATACGCGGGCGGCGGCCGTCTCGAAGCCGGAGGGGCCCGGCGCGTCCAGCAGCCGCTTGAGGAACTCGAAGGTGCGTTCTTCCATTTTGGTCTGCGAAAATGAAGGGTCAGCGTCGCTCCGGATCGTTCGCGGCCTCGGCCGCGCGGCGCGCCACCTCGGGAGTGTAGGCGTGGTAGAGGTGCTTGACCAGCACTTCCTCCGCGTACACCTCGGGGGGGAGGTCTTCCAGCGCCGCCAGCGCGCGCAGGGCTTCGGCCTGGCGCCCGGTCAGCTGGAGCTTGAACGGCTCACGGGGCATCGTGTCTCACGGTGTATGAAGGCTGCAAACGGTCGCAAACCGCGTCTCGGCGGTGGCGGAGCGCGCTCCGCACGCACGGCCGCGATCTCCCCGGCAGTTTGGGACAGGCGGCCGGTGAGGGCCCTCACGGCATGCCATCGCGGAGCTGCTCCGCGTCGTCCACCCTGGAGTAGAGCTCCAAGAATCCGGTGAGGATGCGGTGGGTGATCCCCCATACCAGGTGCCCGCGGGCGCCGTAGGCCGGGAACGCCATCACGGTGCCGTCGCCCATCTCGTGCAGGTACTCGGCGGCGGCCCCGGGCTCGGACAGTTCGGTGAGCGTCACCCAGATGACCAGCGCCACCTCCTCGTTGGGCTCCGCCTCGGTGCCGGCGGGGACGGCGAAGACGAAGGGTGCCACAGTGATGCGCGGCGCGCGGGCGCTCATCGGGGTCAGCACGTCCAGCGGGCCCAGGAGGCGGCCGGCGGCCCCCACGTCGATCCCCACCTCCTCCAGCGTCTCGCGGGCGGCGGTGGCGGCGTCGTCCGCATCGTCCTCGGCGGCGCGGCCGCCGGGGAGCGCCATGTGGCCGGACCAGGGATCGCCCTCGCGCTCGGCGCGGCGGATCAGGAGGAGCTCCAGGTCGTCTTCCACGGGGCGCACCAGGAGCGCGACCGCGGCGGAGGGGACTTCGCCCTCCACCTCCACCATGCGGGGCGGGCGCGCCGCGATGGCCCGCGCCAGCCCTTCGATCCGCTCGTCTTCCACGCCTCTCCTTCGCTCCCGCCCCCCGCGCGGTGCCTTGCCCGCGGACCGGCGAGAGGTTATCACATCCCGTTCACTTCGGCAACGTTTCGCCTCCAACGCACCGGCACCCCGCGATGGTCAAGCTACCCGACATCGAAGCCGCCCGCGCGCGCATCCACGGACAGGTGGTGCTCACCCCCTGCACCCCGTCCGAGGTTTTCGGCGAGATGTTCGGCGGGCATGCCTGGTTCAAGTTCGAGAACCTGCAGCGCACCGGCTCCTTCAAGGAGCGCGGCGCCCTCAACCGCATGCTGGCGCTGTCCCCCGAGGAGCGGGAGCGCGGGGTGATCGCCGCCAGCGCCGGCAACCACGCGCAGGGCGTCGCTTATCACGCCCAGCGCCTCAGCATCCCCACCACCATCGTGATGCCCGAGCGCACGCCGCTGGTCAAGGTGTCCGCTACGCAGGGGTACGGCGCGCGCGTCATCCTCCACGGCACCGTCTACGACGAAGCGATGGCCGAGGCGCTCCGCATCCGCGACGAGGAGGGGCTGACGCTCATCCATCCCTTCGACGACCCCGCCATCATCGCGGGGCAGGGTACGATCGGGCTGGAGCTGCTGGAGCAGTGCCCGCAGATGGACGTGGTGGTCGTGTCGGTGGGCGGCGGCGGGATCATCGCGGGGATCGGGGCGGCCATCAAGGCGGTGCGCCCGGAGGTGAGGGTCATAGGCGTGGAGGCGGGCGTCCTTCCCGCGGCGCGGCGGGCGCGCGAGGCCGGCGAGGTGGTCACCATCCCCCCCGCAGAGACGATTGCGGAGGGGATCGCGGTGCGCAGGATCGGCGACTACACCTTTGGGATGATCGAGGAGTACGTCGACGAGCTGGTCACGGTGAGCGAGGAGGAGATCGCCAGCGCCGTCCTCCTCCTGCTGGAGCGCGAGAAGACGGTGGTGGAGGCCGCCTGCGCCGCCGCGGTGGCCGCTGTCGTCTGTGGCTACGTCGGAGAGCTGGAAGGTAAGAACGTGGTGATGGTGCTGAGCGGCGGCAACATCGACGTGTCGCTGATGTCGCGCATCATCGAGCGGGGGCTGATCCAGGACGGGCGCCTGGCCCATCTGGTGGTGCGCCTCCGCGACCGCCCCGGCGCCCTTGCCGCCCTCACCGCCGCCCTGGCGGAAAGTGGCGCCAACGTCGTGAGCCTGGACCACCGGCGCGGCACGGGTGGGCTGTGGCTCACCGAGGCGGAGGTGGGACTGACGCTGGAGATGCGCGGCCGCACGCACGCCCAGGACCTGATCCAGATGCTCACGGACCGCGGCTTCTCGGTGCACCGCGAGTGACCTTTGCGATGGAGTCGCTGCGCGAGCGGATCTTTGCGCGCGACGGGTACCGCTGCGTGTACTGCGGCGGCATCTTCCCTGCCGAGGAGCTGTCGCTGGATCACGTGCAGCCCCGCATGCGCGGCGGCGACAACTCCGAGGGGAACCTGGTGACCGCCTGCAAGCCGGACAATACCCGCAAGGGCGCCATGCCCGCCTGGGCGTTTCTGGCCGAGCTGCCGTTGGAGCGCGCCAACTTCCTGCGCTACGCGCTGCACGTCTGGCCCCGCCACCTGCGCGCCATCAAACAGGCGGCGCGCTGACCCCTTCGGGCCTGCTTCGGCTCCCCTCCAAAGCGACAGGGAGCCGCTTTTTTGCGCCGAAACAGGGCCGAACGGCCTGGTTGCGCGGATCGGCTCGCGTGGCGTGCATCGGGTTTGTAACAGTTCCGGCGGTGGGGGCCCGCTGCATCGCCGCGGTGGCTCCGGCCTTGCATGGCGCGACCACGGGTACCGCGGCGTGGCGCCAGGGGTTGCGCCGCGGCGGTGTGTGGGGGGTTCGCAGTGAAAAAGGGAGGGGCTGTGGCGCGCAGCAGGATGATGCACATGGAGCGCACGCTTGGTTTCGCCACCCGTTTCCTCGACGAAGTGCGGGACGACATAGGGCAGGCCGCCCTCGGCGGGTCGGACACGCCGCCGCGCATCCGCAGCGTACACGAGGCGCCGGGGCACGCAACACCGGAGTTCAGGACGCTCAACATCCCGATGCCGGACGGCATCGGGGGGGCATCGCCGGAGATCCTTTCCGGGGCAATCGCCCGCTTCGCCGCGGACAAGAAGCCGGACCGCCTCCTCCTGGCGCTGGAGGCGCAGATGGATGGGGCCTCGGTGCTGATCGCCGAGGCGCGCGACCGGGCGGGGACGCGGATGTTCTGGGTGCAGCCCTTTGCGGTGGTCGGCACCCGGGTGCTGTGGAGTGAGCCGCTGGACGGCGGGTGGCGCGACCCGGGCGACGAGGAGATGATCCTGGACGCGTCCTTCAAGGGCCGCGCGCTTCCCGAGGTGGGACGCTCCGACGTCCTGGTGGCGGTGCGAAAGACGCAGCGCAGGCTGGAGCCGGCGATCCCCGCGCGTTGAGCCGGTTGGTGCTGGCGGGGGATGCGGCAGCTTTCCGGGGGACCGGGGGGCTGCCGTTTCGTGTGGGGGGCACCGGGGCACCGTCCACGGGGGACGGGGCACGGGGGGGCTGAAGCCCCCGGCGGGAACTACGGGAAGACCGCTGAAGCGGTCTCGGGAGCCGCGGGGTTGGCGCGGAGCCCCCCACCATTTCCCGAGCGCAGCACCTCACCGCGGCCGTCCCCGCGCGGATGCCGAGCGCGGAGCGAAGGAAGCGAGCTTTCCGGTGCGCACCGCCCCGGCCATGCGCCCGCGCCTGGGGGTCGCCTCCGGTCGCGGTCCGTTCGGGCGGGTTGCGGTGAACGCCCGGACGCGGGCAGACACGCAGGTCTGCGCCTGGTTTCCGTCCGACGTGGCGGAGGTCGAGGCACGGCGTAGGGAGAGCGCGATGAATCGCGCCCCTACAGCAGACTGCGGGGCGCCCTACGTCCCGTCAGATGCGCGGCGGGGGGCGGGGGCGGTGGAGCCGGCGCGGGGGACGGCACCGAAGCGGCGGTCCAGCTCCCCGTAGACGGCGTCGAAGGGGAGGCCCTGCGCCTGCCAGAGGACCAGGAGATGGAAGAGGAGGTCGGCCGTCTCGCTGGCGAGCTCGGCGGGGTCCCCGTTCTTGGCGGCGATGATGGTTTCGGTGGCCTCTTCGCCCACCTTTTTGAGGATCTTGTCCGTGCCGGCGTCGAAGAGGTACGTCGTGTACGATTCCCGCGGGCGCTCCTCGTGGCGCCGCGCGACGATGTCCTGCACGCGCGCGAGCACCGGGCGCGGGTCGGGCGCGGCGGCGAGCTCAGGGTCGCCGGCGACGCGGTGGAAGCAGCTCCGCTCGCCCGTGTGGCAGGCCGCGCCGCTCTGGCGCACGCGGTAGAGGATGGCGTCGCCGTCGCAATCCACGCGCACGTCCACCACTTGTTGCGTGTGGCCGCTGGTCTCGCCCTTGGCCCAGAGCGACGCGCGCGAGCGGCTCCAGTAGTGCGCGCGGCCGGTCTCGGCGGTCAGGCGCAGCGCTTCGGCGTTGGCCCAGGCCAGCATCAGCACTTCGCCGGTCCCCGCGTCTTGTGCGACGACGGGCACCAGCCCCCGCCCGTCGAACTTCAGGCCCTCTGTCCAGGTCATGCGTCAAGTTGGCTGCGGGGGGTAGCTTGTGGATGCGGGCGGAATGATAACGGAGCACGGGAGCGTTCGGAATGCTGCCTCACGCGCTGGAGCGGGTCCCGGTCTGGGCCGGTGGATGGAAGGAGCGCGGGCGCATGGTGCTCCTCCTGGACTTCGACGGCACGCTGGCGCCCATCGTGGAGCGCCCCGAGCTCGCCGCCATGCCTGCCGCGACCCGCGCCGCGCTCGACCGGCTGATGTCATTGCCCGGCGTTCAGGTCGCCGTGGTCAGCGGGCGCGGGCTGGCCGACGTGCGCGAGCGTGCGGCGATCCCGGGCATCGCGTACGCCGGCAACCACGGGATGGAGATCGAGGGCGCCGGCCTCCGCCGCATGCACCCCGATGCCGTCGCGGCGCGCCCGGCGCTCGAAGCCGCCGCGCGCCGCATCGAGCCCGAGCTGGCGCGCATCCCCGGCGCCTTCCTCGAAGACAAGGGGATGACGCTGAGCATCCACTTCCGCCAATCCCCCGCCGATCGCCACGACGACGTGCGCGTTGCCGTGGAACGCGGCGCAGGCGACGGGCTCAGGGTCACCTCCGGCAACATGGTGCTGGAGGTGCGGCCGCGGGTGGAGTGGGACAAGGGCAAAGCCGTGCTCTTTCTCCTGGACCAGATGCGCCCCCCGCCTGGCGCCCCCGTCCTCTACCTGGGCGACGACCGCACGGACGAGGATGCCTTTCGCGCGCTCGCCGGTCTCGGCGGCGCGCACGAGGGCGTCCTCATCGGCGATCCGGCGGGCGAGACGGCTGCGCGGTCCTACCTGCGCGATCCGGAGGAGGTGGGGGCGCTGTTCGCGGCGCTGGCCGGGGCCTGAGCCGGCGCGGGGGAAGGCACGCGCAGCCACGCAGGTCTGCCCCTACGAGATCTGTGCGCAGGGCGAGCGTCGCGACAGGCGGTCGGGCACGATGAATCGCGCCCCCACGAGATGTGTGCACCCCGCAGGGGAACGCAAAACCCCCTCTCCCAGGCAGTGGGGGAGGGGGACGCGTCGCGGAGCGACGCTGGGGGAGAGGGTCCTTTATACCGGCCTCCGCCCCGTGATGATGCGCCAGGCGATGATGATCACCGCGACCACCAGCAGAATCCACGCTATGCCCTTGAGTGCGGCGAACACACCGCCGACGCCGAGCAGGGCCAGCACCAGCAGGATGATACCGATCAGGAGGATCAGGTCCATATTACCTCTCCGGCAAAGCGTTGGCTGCGGATCCCGCGACTGTCGCAATCGGGCAAGGCAACGGACGTGCCAGGATGCATCCTCGGGGTAACCATATGTTGTGAATCCTTTGGTTGCCCGTCCGTGGAGGCGCCCGTATCTTCCCCCGCCTTATGCCGAACACACGTATCTCGCACGTCCCGCCGGGGTCGCAGGACCTGCTCGCGGGGGACGTCCGCCGCCGCCGGCGAGTGCAGCGCACCTGGTTCGAGCTGGCCGAGGAAGAAGGCTACCAGGAGGTCATCCCCCCGACCTTTGAGTACGAGGAGGTCTTCACACGCAGCGCGGGGCCGGAGCTAGCCTCGCGCCTGATCCGCTTCGTGGACCGTGACGGGAGCCTCGTGGCCCTGCGCGCCGACTTCACCTCGGCGATCGCGCGGGTCGTCTCCACGCGGCTGGCCTCCGCGCCGCTGCCGCTGCGGCTGTGCTACGCGGGGAAGGTGTACCGCCAGCAGGCCGAGGGGCTGGGGCGCCGCCGCGAGACCTTCCAGCTGGGCGCCGAGCTGATCGGCGACCCGTCGCCCGCGGCGGACGTGGAGGTTCTGCGGCTGGCGCTGCGCACCCTCTGGGCGCTGGACATCCGCGACTTCCAGGTGAACCTGGGCGACATCCGCTTCGTGCGCCCGCTGCTGGCCGGCCTCACCCCCGACGCCGCGGATGCGCTGCGCACGGCCGTGGACCGCAAGGACCGCGCGGCCCTCGCCGCCGGCGCCCGCGAAATCGGCGCGCCCGCGGCCGTCGCGCGTGCCCTGATCGAGCTTCCGGAGCTGATCGGGCGCAGCGACGTCCTCCTGCGCGCGCGCTCGCTGGCCAGCGGGCCGGAAGCGGAGGCCGCGATCGAGCGCCTGCGCGCCGTCGATGCGCTGCTCACCGGAGAGGAGCGGGAGCACGTCGTCTACGACCTGGGCGAGATCCGCGGGCTGGGCTACTACACGGGGATCCAGTTCGAAGTGTTCGTGGCCGGCGTGGGGCGCGCGATCGGATTGGGTGGGCGCTACGACGGGCTCCTCTCCCTATACGGCGCCGACCGCCCCGCCACCGGCTTCGCGCTGGAAACGGACGCGCTGGCCGATCTGCTGGCGGAGGAAGGATGAGGCCGCTGCGCATCGCCCTGCCCAAGGGCCGGATGATGGACGAGGCGCTGACGCTGTTCGACGCGGTCGGCGCATCGGTGGACGAGTCGGCGCGCGCGTCGCGGCGGCTGATCCTGCCTTCCGCGGACGGACGCTTCGAGTTCCTCCCCGTAAAGAGCGGCGACGTGCCGACCTACGTGGAGTCCGGCGTGGCGGACGCGGGCGTGGTGGGGCTGGACGTGCTGGGCGAGAGCGATCCGGACGTACTGCGACCGCTGGACCTGCGCTTCGGCGGATGCGGGCTGGCGGTCGCCGGGCCCGCCGGTACCGCGTACCCGGATCTCCCGCACGGGCGCACGCCGCGCGTGGCCACCAAGTACGTGGAGAGCGCGCGCCGCTTCTTCGCCGGCCGCGGCATGCAGGTGGAGCTGATCCACATCTCCGGCTCGGTGGAGATCGCGCCGCTGCTGGGCCTCTCCGACTGGATCGTGGACCTGGTGCAGACCGGGCGCACGCTGGCCGAGAACGGGCTGGTGGTGTTCGAAGAGATCAGCCGCTCCACCGCGCGCCTGATCGTCAATCGCGCGAGCCACAAGCTGCGCCTGGAAGAGCACCAGCGCCTGATCGCCGACCTGGCGGGCGCGCTGGAATCCACCGCCTGAATTCGATGCCCGCGATCCGCACGCTGCACGTCACCCCGCCCTTCCGCGAGCTGCGGGATCTCGCCGCCGCCGCGTCCACCGACGACCCGGCGCTGCGCGAGTCCGTGGCCGGCATCGTCCGCGACGTCGCCACCCGCGGCGACGATGCGCTGCTGGAGTACACCGCCCGTTTCGACCGGCTGGAGGTGCCGGACGCATCCGCGCTGCGTGTGGGCACGGACGAGCTCGCGGCGGCCGCGGATGCAATCGTCCCGGAGCTCCTCGCCTCGCTGCGCGCCGCGGCGGCCAGCATCCGCGAGTTCCACGAGAAGCAGCGCGAGCACGGCTTCCTGGAGCTGCACCCGGACGGGAGCGTGCTGGGCCAGCGCGTGGCGCCGCTGCGCCGCGTGGGGATCTACGTCCCCGGCGGGCGCGCGTCCTATCCGTCGTCCGTGCTGATGAACGCCATCCCCGCCTCGGTCGCCGGCGTGGACGAGATCGCGATGGTCTCCCCCGCGCCCGGCGGCGAGATGCTGCCCGTGGTGCTGGCGGCGGCGCACGTGGCGGGGATCACTGAGGTGCTGCGGATCGGAGGGGCGCAGGCGGTGGCGGCGCTGGCCTACGGCACCGGGACCATCGGGCGCGTGGACAAGATCGTGGGCCCGGGCAACAAGTGGGTGGCGGAGGCGAAGCGCCAGGTCTTCGGCCAGGTGGACATCGACATGGTCGCGGGCCCCTCCGAGATCCTGGTGATCGCGGACGACACCGCCGACCCGGTGCACGTCGCGGCGGACCTGATCGGTCAGGCGGAGCACGACCCCGACGCCATCGCCTGGCTGGTGACGACCTCCGCCGCCGTCGCCGAGCGCGTTCCCGCGGAGCTGGACCGCCTCCTGGAGCGCAACCCGCGCCGCGAGGTGGCGCGAGAGGCGCTGGAGACGAACGGCGCCATCATCGTCGTGCCCGACCTCGCCGCCGCCGCGGCCGTGGCGGACCTGCGCGCCCCCGAGCACCTGGAGCTGCTGGTGGCGGAGCCGATGGCGCTGGCGGGCCGCATCCGCAACGCCGGCGCCATCTTCCTCGGCGCCTGGTCTCCCGAGCCGATGGGCGACTACTTCGCCGGCCCTAACCACGTGCTCCCTACGGGCGGCACGGCGCGCTTCGCCTCGCCCCTCGGTGTGTACGACTTCGTGAAGCGCACCTCCCTGATCGGCTACTCACGCGAGCGGCTCCACGCGCACGCCGCCCACGTGGTGCGCTTGGCCGAGTCCGAGGGGCTGCACGGGCACGCGGAGGCGGTACGGGTGAGAATGAACAGATAGTGCGTGAGTGCGTCAGTGCGCGAGTGCGTTGGGATCAAAG
>JAUJMI010000420.1 GCA_030446945.1 Longimicrobium sp.
AGGCCCGACCCCTCCAGCACCACCGCCCCCGCCCCCCGCAGCTCCAGCCGCCCCTCCGGCGAAAGGGTCGCCAGTGGACCCTCCGCGTCCCCGCCGAAGCGCGCTTCCTCGGTGGAGAGGAGCAGCCGCCAGCCGGAGTCGAGGCGCGTCTCGTCCAGCGAGGCGAGGTCGACCGCGAGGGAGTCGCCAAAGGAGGCGATCACCAACAGGTCCGGCTCGCCCGGGGCGCCGCGGCGCCGCAGGGCGACGCCGTCGTGGCCCGCGACGGCGACGGTGAAGTCCTCGCGGCCGCGGCGGCGGAGGGCGGGGTGCTCGTGGCGCAGGCGCAGGAGCGCGCGGTAGAGCGCCAGGATGCCCGCGTGCGGCGGGCGCGCGCGCTCGTCCCAGCGCAGGCGCGAGCGCTCAAAGGTCGCGGGCGACTGCGGGTCCGGGATGCGCTCGCGGTTGGCCGGGTCGCTGAAGGCGGAGAACGACTTGAACTCGTTGCGCCGCCCCTCCGTCACCAGCTTCCCCAGCTCCTCCGGGTGGTCGGTGAAGTACTGGAATGGCGACGACGCGGCCCACTCCTGCCCCATCCACAGCATCGGCGTGTAGGGGGAGAGGAGGAAGAGCGCGCTGGCGGCGCGGTAGGCGGGGAGCCCCACAACGTCGTGCAGCCGGTCGCCGAGCGGGCGGTTCCCCACCTGGTCGTGGTTCTGGATGCAGTGCACGAACGCGCGCGGCGGAAGGTCCGCGGCCCGCGTGCCGCGCTCCTCGCCACGGTGCTTCGCGAGCTGGCCCTCGAAGTACCACCCCTTTTGCAGCGTGTCCGCAAGGTCCGCGGCGCTGCCGGTGAAGTCCGCGAAGTAGCTCTCGCGGTCGCCGGCGGTGCGGACGCGCACCTGGTGGTGGAAGTCGTCCGCCCACACGCCGTCCAGCCCCAGCCCGCCCTCGGCCGTGGGGGTGACGACCAGGCGCTCGTTGCGGTCGTCCTCGGCGATCAGGACGAAGCGGCGCTCCGGGACGGAGGAGCGCACCCGCTCCGCCATCTCGGTGAGGATGTGGCGCGGCGAGTCGTCCATAATGGCGTGGGTGGCGTCCAGGCGCAGGCCGTCCACGTGGTACTCCAGCGCCCAGTGCACGGCGTTCTGGATGACGAACTCGCGCATCCCCGCGCCCCCCTCGCCGTCGTAGTTGACGGCGGCGCCCCACGGGGTCTGGTGCGCCTCGTTGAAGACCTTGCCGCTGGTGAAGGCGGGGAGGTAGTTCCCCTCCGGCCCGAAGTGGTTGTAGACCACGTCCATCACCACCGCCAGGCCGCGCCCGTGGGCCGCGTCCACCAGCCGCCGCAGCCCCTCTGGCCCGCCGTACGGCGCCGCCGGGGCAAAGAGCCCCACGCCGTCGTACCCCCAGTTGCGCGCGCCGGGGAAGGTGGCCACCGGCATCGGCTCGATCGCCGTCACGCCGAGCTCCACCAGGTCGTCCAGGCGGCGGACCAGCGCGTCAAAGGTCCCCTCCGCGGTGATGGTCCCCACGTGCAGCTCGTAGATGACCATCTCCTCCGGCGGCATCCCTTTCCACTCCGCGTCCGTCCAGCGGAAGGCGCTCGGGTCCACCACCTCGGACGCGCCGTGCACCCCCTCCGGCTGGCCGCGGCTGGCGGGGTCGGGGAAGGTGTCGCCGCCGTCCAGGCGCAGCTTGTAGCGGGCGCCCGCGCCCAATCCCTCCACGAACGCGGACCAGTAGCCCTCGCCCTCCGCCTCCATCGGTACGACGCGCTCGGCGTCGGGGCCGTAGAGCACCACGTCGACGGTGTCGTGGCCGGGGGCCCATACGCGGAACCGCGTTCCGTTCTCCTCGACGCTCGCCCCGATGGGGAGCGTATATACGTCCACTGCGCTCACGTCGTCTCCCGTTCGTTCCTCGTTTGTTTCGCACAGCACCACCATGGAGCGCCCCTCCAGCGTGAGGGTGCCGCGGTCGCGGTAGTGCCGGCTCCCTTCCTCCAGCTCCGGCTCGTTCGTGTCCAGCACCACCCGCCATCCCTTCGCGGGCCCGGGGAGGGTGAAGTCGATCCCCCCCCCGTCCGCGTTGAAGAGGATCAGAAAGGTGTCATCGCTCACGCGCTGGCCCCGATCGTCCCACTCCTCCATCGCCTCGCCGCCCAGCACCATCCCGAAGCAACGCACGAATCCGGCGTTCCACTCCTCGTCGGTCATCTCGCGGCCGTCGGGGCGCACCCAGGTGACGTCCTTGACATCCGAGCCGCGGATCCCGCGGCCTCGGAAGAACTTGCGCCGCCGGAAGGTGGGGTGCTCCCGCCGCAGCCGCGCCACCCTGCGGGTGAACTCCAGCATGGTGCGGTCGGCGTCGGTGAGGTCCCAGTGGATCCAGGAGATCTCGTTGTCCTGGCAGTACGCGTTGTTGTTGCCGCGCTGCGTTCGCCCCATCTCGTCGCCGCCGCAAATCATGGGCACGCCCTGTGACAGGAGCATCGTCGCCATCAGGTTGCGCTTCTGCCGCTCGCGGGCGCGCAGGATGTCCGGCCGGTCGGTGGGGCCCTCGACGCCGAGGTTGTACGAGCGGTTGTCGTCCGCGCCGTCGCGGTTCCCCTCGCCGTTGGCCTCGTTGTGCTTGTGGTTGTACGAAACGAGATCGTGCAGCGTGAAGCCGTCGTGCGCGGTCACGAAGTTGATGGAGGCGTGCGGGCGCCGGCCGTCGCTCTCGTACAGGTCGCTGCTGCCGGTGAGGCGGTAGCCCAGCTCGCCCAGCGTGCCGGGCTCGCCGCGCCAGTACGCGCGCACGGTGTCGCGGTACTTGCCGTTCCACTCCGCCCAGAGCACCGGGAAGTTCCCCACCTGGTATCCGCCCTCCCCCACGTCCCACGGCTCGGCGATCAGCTTCACCTGGCTGATGACGGGGTCCTGGTGGATCACGTCGAAGAAGCTGGACAGCCGGTCTACTTCGTGGAGCTCGCGTGCCAGGGTGGAGGCGAGGTCGAAACGGAAGCCGTCGACGTGCATCTCCTGGATCCAGTAGCGCAGCGAGTCCATCACCATCTGCAGCGTTTGAGGGTGGCGGAGGTTGAGCGAGTTCCCCGTACCCGTGTAGTCCATGTAGAAGCGGCGGTTGTGCGGCACCAGCCGGTAGTAGGTGGGGTTGTCGATCCCCTTGAAGGAGAGGGTCGGCCCCAGGTGGTGCCCCTCCGCCGTGTGGTTGTAGACCACGTCCAGGATCACCTCGATCCCCGCCTGGTGTAGCCCGCGCA
Organism: Longimicrobium sp.; assembly: GCA_030446945.1. Classification (GTDB taxonomy): domain Bacteria; phylum Gemmatimonadota; class Gemmatimonadetes; order Longimicrobiales; family Longimicrobiaceae; genus Longimicrobium. The sequence goes on from JAUJMI010000420.1 coordinate 3,248, forward strand.
CCATCTCCTTGAACTCCTTCACCTGCTCGCCGTAGTCGCGGGCGTGCGCGTAGCGGCCGTCCGGGGAGAAGAAGTTGATGGAGTTGTAGCCCCAGTAGTTGGCCAGCCCCTTCTCCTTGAGGAAGAGGTCGTCCGCGAACTCGTGGATGGGGAGGAGCTCGATGGCGGTGACGCCCAGCGACTTGAGGTGCTGGATGATGGCGGGGTGCGCCACCCCTGGGTACTTGCCGCGCAGCTCCGGCGGCACGTCGGGGTGCAGCCGGGTGAGCCCCTTGACGTG